>NZ_KZ627137.1:75360-212906 GCF_001811075.1 Rothia sp. HMSC069C03 | reverse complement strand
GCCGGAGTAGTCGGCTCAGGCTTAGCAGACTCATTCGGAGCCGGAGTGGGCTCATTGCTATCAGGCAGGCTCAGCTTAGTGCCAGCGGGGTACGTGGTAGTCACACCAGAAGGAGCAGCAGCGACCTGGGTAGTTTCTGCCGGTGCGCAGGTCGCAGCGGTGTCTGCCTTCTTCTCTGCAACAGTTGCGGAGAGCGCTTCACCACCACGTGCGGTATCGCCTTCAACCATGGAGCCGGAGAGCAGGAAGACAGATACCTTATCGCCGCTCTTCAAGTTTTCCGTCAGGTTGGAGTTCTCAGTGGTCGGGTACGGCAGCTCAGCGGTGAAGTTACCATTCTCATCTGCCTGGATGTATGCCCAGACGCCTGCGCTGTTGCCGTCAGCACCGTTGAACTTCGGCTCTTCCTTCGCGGAGATACGACCCTTGTTCAGCTTGACTGCGAGTACGGAGCCCTTTGAACCGTCCTGAGTCTTGAAACCTTCGCCACGCAGCTTCAGGGTTTCACCGGTGGTCCAGTCCTTCACTGCGTAGAGCTTAGCGCCGTCGGCGTAGGTCTTCACCAGTTCTTCAGAAGAAGTCTGTGCAGCAGGCTTCGCGCTGGTTTCAACGGTGGTGTTGATCTTCACCATAACGCCGGGAGTAATCGGGGAGTCTGCGTTGTCCTTACCCTTGGGCTCGGTGCTAGAGGTGCGGTATTCGCCGGTGGTCTTATCGATGGTGTAGTCGGTTTCGATAGCGGAAGCACCTTCGGTGCTGCGTGCTACAGCGTATACGCTGCCGTCTGCAGTGACCAGAACATCATTTGCGCCGCTGGTTGCACCGGTAGACACCTGAGAAACAACGGTGCCGGTTCGTGCATCAACAACACCGACGTTGCCGGTGCCGTAATCAGTCACGTACAGCAGGTCACGGGCTTCGTCGGAGGCGAGAGCGAGGGCCTGGCTACCGAAAGGAATGGTCTTCTTGTAGGCACCAGTTTCCAGGTCGTAGACGGTGATACCGGAGTTACTGCCCTTACGGTCACCCTGGGCGCTGACGTAGATTTCCTTCAGGGACTTGTCGATAGTGACGTCCGAGGGGTTCAGAGCAGCTTCAGCATTTTCCTTGTGCAGCTGAATGGTCTTCTCAACCTCGTAGCTCTTGGTGTCGATTACCTTCACGGTGCCGGCGCTCAAGGAGGGTACGTAGAGCTTGCCTTCAGCGGAGTCCACGTGCATGTTCATTGCGATGTCAGATTCACCCTTGGCGTCGGTGAATTCAATCTTCTTGACCAGGGCGTGCAGGGTGGTGTCGAAGACGCTAATGCCGCCGGAGCCAGATACAAAGACCTTGCCGCTGGAGGGGTCGATGCGTACCTCACGAGGGTGGTTGACGTCGCCTTCTGCGCTACTCCAAATAATCTTGTTGGTCGCGGGATCGAAGACAGATACCTTGTTGACGCGGGTCTGGGTCACCCATACGTATCCGGTTGCTTCGTCGTAGGCAATACCGTAGGGAGATTCAATCTGCTTACCGGTCGGTACGGTAGCGCCACGTGCAATATAGTCCGTAGTCGGGAACTGATAGACAGTAGCAAGGCTCGGGGTGGATGCAACGTTCCAGGTACCGACGCCACCGGTCAGAATCGGCGGGCGGCCGGAGGAGAAGGAAGTGTAGAGGGAGGAAGTTGCTGCCGAGTATGCCAGCTGGTACTGGCCGGGCAGGCCCTGGTACTGGGTAGCGCTCACTGCAATGTGGCGGCATTCCTCCGTGGAGTTCTGGGAGTTCCCGCCGGGAACGGATGCGGAGACGTTTGCCGCAAAGGTAGCGGGAACGGCTGCGAAAGAGCCTGCAACAACGGAAAGTGCGCCAGCAATGGCGAGCAGCTTACGTGAGGGCTTGGGTGAAGAAGTCATGATGATCCTCAATGATGTGTAGTGGTACTTCTCCAAAGGTCGTGCAACCTCCGGAAGGTGCAAAGCCACCCGACTGATTATTAGGAAAGGTTACGCTAAGCAACTATAAAGTTGATGATAAGTCCCTAATCAGGTTGTTTTCAAGTACTGCTCATCAGATTCCGCAGACCCCAGGCACCTTACTCAGGTATTACTTTTCATTTTTTCTCCACGATTCCGCTTCCACATGCGCTTTCTTCTCTAGTAGCGTCTACTCATGGATTGCGTCATCAAATCGAGAGAAGAATATTGTTTTCTCGTATGACATATCAAGACATTTATGACAAATGTTGTCTTAGCGTCTGTTATTAGCCCATGCCATAAGGCGCCCGCCCTAGTTTTTCCTGGACAAAGGTTAAACGCAAAGAGCCCCTCTCCTACCGAAGTAGGAGAGGGGCTCTTTTACTGCTCTAGCAGAGAGTCATGAAGAGGGCTTACTTAGCCTTCTCGATGATCTCCACGATACGCCAGCGCTTGGAAGCGGACAGCGGACGGGTCTCTGCAATCAGAACGAGGTCACCGATGCCAGCAGCGTTCTGCTCATCGTGTGCCTTAATCTTGGAGCTACGGCGAACGACCTTGCCGTACAGTGCGTGCTTCACGTGGTCCTCGACCTCGACGACAACGGTCTTGTCCATCTTGTCGGAGACAACGTAGCCGCGGCGGGTCTTGCGGTAGCCGCGCTCTTCGTTCTTTACTTCACTCACTTGGACTCACCTTCAGTTGCGGGACGAATACCGAGCTCGCGCTCACGCAGCACGGTGTAGATACGTGCGATGTCGCGCTTGATAGTGCGGCGACGACCTGCGTTAGCCTGACCGGTGACTTCCTGGAAGCGGATGTTGAAGAGTTCCTTCTTCGCTTCGCTCAGCTTTGCAGCCAGCTCTTCGTTGGAGAGCTCTGCGAGCTTATCGATGCTCAGGTCCTTGGATCCTACTGCCATCTCGCTTATTCACCACCTTCGCGGCGACGCACAACACGTGCCTTCATCGGGAGCTTGTGGATTGCCAGGCGCATTGCCTCGCGAGCCACTTCTTCGGACACACCGGAGAGTTCAAACATGACTCGACCCGGCTTGACATTTGCGACCCACCACTCGGGCGAACCCTTACCGGAACCCATACGGGTTTCAGCGGGCTTCTTGGTCAGCGGACGGTCGGGATAAATGTTGATCCAGACCTTACCGCCACGCTTGATGTGACGGGTCATTGCGATACGTGCAGCCTCAATCTGGCGGTTGGTCACGTATGCGGGCGACAGGGCCTGAATGCCCCACTCACCGAAGCTAACCTCGGTGCCGCCCTTTGCGAGACCACTACGCTTGGGGTGGTGCTGCTTGCGGTACTTTACTCGACGGGGAATAAGCATTTATGCCTCACCGTTCTCTGCAGTCTTGGCCTCGACCTTTGCCGAAGCGTTCTCGTTGCGGCGCTCGCGACGAGGACCACGGTTGCCCTGGCGGCGGCGGTCACCATCGCGGCGGTTGCCACGGCGGTTGTTTGCTGCCTGCTGAGCTGCCAGCTCCTTGTCGGTCAGGTCGCCCTTGTAGATCCAGACCTTCACGCCGATGCGACCGAAGGTGGTCTTAGCCTCGAAGAAGCCGTAGTCGATGTTCGCACGCAGGGTGTGCAGCGGCACACGGCCTTCGCGGTAGAACTCGGAACGGGACATTTCAGCGCCACCCAGACGGCCGGAGCACTGGATACGGATACCCTTTGCGCCTGCACGCTGTGCGGACTGGATTGCCTTCTTCATTGCACGGCGGAATGCAACACGCGATGCGAGCTGCTCTGCGATGCTCTGTGCAACCAGCTGAGCGGAGAGGTCGGGGTTAGCAACCTCGAGGATGTTCAGCTGAATCTGCTTGTTGGTGAGCTTCTCGAGCTCGCCGCGGATGCGGTCTGCTTCTGCGCCACGGCGGCCAATCACGATACCGGGACGAGCGGTGTGGATGTCCACACGCACGCGGTCACGGGTACGCTCAATCTCGACCTTTGCAACGCCTGCGCGATCCAGGTTCTTAGCCAGCAGCTCGCGAATCTTTACGTCCTCGCGGACGAAGTCAGCGTAACGCTCGCCGGGCTTGTTGGAATCAGCGAACCACTTGGAGACGTGGTCAGTGGTGATGCCCAGTCGGAAACCGTTCGGGTGAATTTTCTGACCCATTTAGCGGTCCTCCTCCTTCTCCGGGGTAGCAACTACCACGGTGATGTGGCTGGTGCGCTTGTTGATTCGGTATGCGCGACCCTGAGCGCGGGGCTGAATGCGCTTCATGGTCGGGCCCTCGTTCACGAATGCTTCGCTGATGAACAGCTCTTCCTCGCGGAAGGGCAGACCCTGCTGGGTTGCCTTCTGACGAGCGTTAGCTACTGCCGAAGCAACGATCTTGTATACCGGTTCCGAAGCTGCCTGGGGGGCGAACTTCAGAATCGCCAGAGCCTCTTCCGCCTGCTTACCACGGATCAGGTTGACGACACGGCGGGCCTTCATAGGCGTAACGCGAACGAAACGCGCTGATGCCTTGGCTTCCATTGCCTATCTCTCTTTCGTCTATTGCCGAAAGGGAAACGTTAGCTTATCGGTGTAAACCGACTAGCGACGCTTGCCCTTACGGTCGTCCTTCACGTGGCTGCGGAAAGTGCGGGTCGGAGCAAACTCACCGAGCTTGTGACCAACCATCGACTCGGTGATGAACACCGGCACGTGCTTGCGACCGTCGTACACTGCGATGGTGTGACCGAGCATGTCGGGGATAATCATCGAGCGACGCGACCAAGTCTTGATTACGTTCTTGGTGCCCTTCTCGTTCTGAGCTGCAACCTTCAGGTAGAGGTGCTGATCAACGAAAGGGCCCTTCTTCAAACTACGAGGCATGTTTCAGGCTCCTTAGCGCTTCTTGCCAGTACGACGGCGACGAACGATGAGCTTGTCGCTTTCCTTGTTGGGACGGCGGGTACGACCCTCGGGCTTACCGTTGGGGTTAACCGGGTGACGACCACCGGAGGTCTTACCTTCACCACCACCGTGCGGGTGGTCAACCGGGTTCATGACCACACCACGGACGGTCGGGCGGATGCCCTTCCAGCGGTTACGGCCTGCCTTACCCCAGTTGATGTTGGACTGCTCAGCGTTGCCAACTTCACCAACGGTTGCGCGGCAGCGAACATCCACGTTGCGGATTTCGCCGGAGGGCAGACGGAGCTGACCGTACTTGCCTTCCTTAGCAACCAGCTGTACAGAAGCACCTGCGGAACGAGCCAGCTTTGCGCCGCCACCGGGGCGGAGCTCGACACAGTGAATCACGGTACCAACGGGGATGTTGCGCAGGGGCAGGTTGTTACCGGGCTTGATGTCAGCTGCGGGGCCGGACTCGACGATGTCGCCCTGAGCGAGCTTGTTCGGAGCGATGATATAGCGCTTGGAACCATCGAAGTAGTGCAGCAGCGCGATGCGAGCGGTACGGTTGGGATCGTACTCGATGTGTGCAACGCGTGCGTTAACGCCGTCCTTGTCGTGACGACGGAAGTCGATCAGACGGTACTGGCGCTTGTGGCCGCCACCCTTGTGACGGGTGGTGATGCGGCCGGTGTTGTTACGGCCGCCGGTCTTGTGAAGCGGACGAAGCAGGGACTTTTCCGGGGTGGAGCGGGTGATCTCGGAGAAATCAGCAACGCTCGAACCGCGGCGACCCGGGGTCGTCGGCTTGTACTTACGAATACCCATTTAGATATTTCTTCCTTCGTTAAAGTGGTCTCCGCGGGGCTTATGCCTGCGGACCGCCGAAGATGTCGATGGTGCCTTCCTTGAGGGTCACAATCGCACGCTTGGTGTTCTTGCGAGCGCCCCAACCGAAACGGGTGCGCTTGCGCTTGCCCTGACGGTTGATGGTGTTGACGGAAGCAACCTTGACGTCAAAGATCTTCTCGATGGCCTGCTTGATTTCCAGCTTGTTGGAATCGGTAGCGACCTCGAAGGTGTACTTACCTTCGTCGAGCTGACCGTAGCTCTTCTCGGAAACGACGGGAGCGATGATCACGTCGTATACAGACTTGGTGGAAACGCTCATTACTTAGCGCCCTCCTTCTTCTGAGCTGCAGCAACGAATGCGTCGAATGCTGCCTTGGTGAAGACCACGTCGTCAGAAACCAGCACATCGTAGGTGTTGAGCTGATCTGCGTACAGAACGTGGACGTTCTCCAGGTTACGTGCGGACAGAGCCACAACGTCCTCTGCACGAGCAATCACAAGAAGGATGTTCTTGCGCTCGGTGATAGCTGCGAATGCAGTCTTTGCAGCCTTGGTCGAGGGGGTTTCACCGGAGATGAAGTTCTCGACAACGTGGACGCGGTCGTGACGAGCGCGATCGGAGAGAGCACCGCGCAGTGCAGCGGCGATCATCTTCTTGGGGGTGCGCTGTGCGTAGTTACGCGGGGTCGGACCGTGAACAACGCCACCGCCGGTCATGTGCGGTGCACGGATGGAGCCCTGACGTGCGTTACCGGTACCCTTCTGCTTGAAGGGCTTACGGCCTGCACCGGAAACCTCGCCGCGGTTCTTGGTCTTGTGGGTGCCCTGGCGTGCAGCAGCGAGCTGTGCAACGACAACCTGGTGCAGCAGGGGCACGGATGCCTGCGCGTCGAAAATCTCTGCGGGCAGGTCTACCTTAAGGGTCTTAACAGCCATGATGTATTAGGCTCCCTTCACAGCGGTACGAACCAGAACAACGCCGCCCTTGGGACCGGGGATTGCGCCCTTGATCAGCAGGACATTGTTCTCTGCGTCCACACCCTGGATAGTCAGGTTCAAGGTAGTGTGACGTGCTGCGCCCATACGGCCAGCCATGCGCATACCCTTGAACACGCGTGCGGGGTAGGATGCGCCACCGATGGAACCGGGCTTACGGTGGTTCTTGTGCTGACCGTGAGACGCGCCAACACCCTTGAAGCCGTGACGCTTCATAACACCTGCAAAGCCCTTACCCTTGGTCTTACCAACGACGTCGACCTTCTGGCCTGCTTCGAAGAGCTCAACGGTCAGTTCCTGACCGAGGGAATACTCAGAAGCATCTGCGGTACGCAGTTCGACGATGTGGCGACGGGGGGTAACACCGGCCTTCTCGAAGTGACCAGCCAGGGGCTTGGTAACCTTGCGAGAGTCGATTGCACCGAAACCGATCTGAACAGCTTCGTAGCCGTCAGTTTCCTGGTTACGGATCTGGGTAACAACGTTAGAATCAGCCTTGACGACGGTGACAGGCACGAACTTGCCGTCCTCGTCCCAGACCTGGGTCATGCCGAGCTTGGTGCCCAGCAGGCCCTTCACCTGGCGCTCGAATTTATTAGTCATTAGATGCGATCCTCTACAGCTTGATCTCGATGTTTACGTCTGCCGGCAGGTCGAGACGCATGAGGGCATCAACAGCCTTGGGGGTCGGATCAACAACGTCGATCAGACGCTTGTGCGTACGCATCTCGAAGTGCTCGCGGCTGTCCTTGTACTTGTGGGGAGAACGGATAACACAGTAAACGTTCTTCTCGGTCGGCAGCGGCACGGGGCCAACTACAGTTGCGCCTGCGCCCTTTACCGTTTCGACGATTTTCCGTGCCGAAGAATCGATGACCTCGTGGTCATAGGACTTCAGACGGATGCGGATTTTCTGTCCCGCCATCTGTCGGACTCTCTTTCTTGATGTATTCCCTGTATCGGAGCTTTTGCCCCTTTGTTATAGCGCTTAAGGAACGCGATATATTCATCACGTGCGCCACCCAGAACGGACTGAATCCGGCTTTGCCGGGTTCCTCACCCCGCCTGAGTACCGACCCCCGAACTCGGGCGTGTCGCCTATTTTCTAGACAGACTCATCCCGTCATCCTTCGGACCGGGTCATACGTGGGCCTACCTTTAGTGCAGGTAGACGCTTTGACAACGTCGTCAATTCTCTCAGAGATTGAGCGCTTACGCAATACAAACACGAGTTAAGTGCTTAAGAACACTTAACTGTCTCTGTCGATTTGAGGCACTTCCCCGAATGCAACTCTCAGAGAGCTTTCAATCTACTTTCAGTAAGTTCCATGCGCTTTATTGCTCGTAATAAAGCTTTTAGGTCTAAAGACTCTCGTATCGTAGAAATATCACTACAGCCTAAGGAGAAACCATGTCTCAGCCGACACAACCTCATCAGGCATCCTCTAGCTCTCACTCTTCATCTCAGAGCCCTCAGCATGTCCAGCCGCAAGGTCTCGGCCTGTACGTTCCCCCATCCCTGTCGGGTCCGTATCCTCAGCCTCCTACGCAGCGACGCCGGGTCAATGAGGATATCTTCCTCAATATTGTTCTGTACATCGGTTCGCTCCTGCTCATCGGTGCTGCGGGTCTTTTCGTCACCTCTGTGACGTCGTCTCAGGATGAAACGGCCATCTTCCGTGTCCTTGCAATGGCGCTTGGAGCAGTCGTCTTCTACGGAGCTGGTCTGCTCACCTACCGTTTCGTGGAGCGCCTACGTATTGCCTCCTACTCTTTTGCAGCAACGGGTCTTGCGTTTATTCCTCTGACCGGCGTTGCTACCTATGTCCTCAAGATTTGGACTGAAGGACGCTACGTCTGGCTTCTCACGTCTCTGGTTGGCACTGCAGCCATTGTTGGAGCCTGTGCCCTCATGCGTAACCGTGTGATGGCGTACCTGCTGATTTCGTTCATTGTTTCGGACTCGTTGGCGGCTACGAAGGTAGCGGCTCTGCCTTTCGTTTGGTATTTCGTTTCACTCACTGCAGTTGCCACCGTTCTCGGTTTGGTTCTGCATTTTGCCCCGAATGCTGCTCCAAAGGGCATCCGCGAAGGTCTTGTTGATTCTTCCCGCATTTTTGTTCCGGCTACTGCCATCGCTATTTTCTTCTTCACCAACGATCTGAGCTACACGGATGCGGGTATTGCGTTTGCAGTCATGTCTGTGCATGCCATCCTTTTCACGTGGCTGAATGGTACGGCAGATTACTACGCCCAGGCACGCATCTACCCAATTGCGTCTATTCTCTCCTTCATAATGGTCTCGGATCACGGCCCGTGGTTCCCCAGCATTTTCTTCGTCTCGGTTCTGGTTGTTAACCTGATTTCTGCCTACGTATTTATTCCTCGTCTGCAGAAGACTATTGCTGGTTCTGCTCCTGCTACTGATGAACAGCCCGAGCAGGTGCAAAGCACCCCGGCTATCCCCTGGGCGAAGGAAGCTCTTCACCGTCCCGCTCACAAGATGGAGTGGTTGCCGGCAATTGACGCATGCGTCGGCGTGTTCTTCTCCTTCTTCGCTCTCATTGATGCCTTCTTCACTGCTCATGCTGCCGATAGTCCTGTATACGCAACGCGCTGGAGCGCTTTCCTTCCTTATGCAGAAGGTAATCAAGGTATCTTCCCTGCCCCCTGGGTTATTGGTGTCCTCTGCATTGTGAGTTTCTTGTTGTACCGTAAGGCAATCCAGCCTCTGCTACTCATGAGTTTTGTAGCGCTCATTCCAGTTGTTGGCATGTACGCCTCCCCCGGCAATCAGGGCACTTTCTACCTCTTCTTTACCGCGGCAGTAGTCATCTATCTGGTCAGCGCTAAGGCCCCCGAGGCACGTACCGCGGGAGCGGTACTGAGCAACATCGGTTATGCCATTGGTATGATTCAGCTCTTCCTCGCTCTCATTCCTGAGATGCAGACTTCTGAGTCGCTTCTGATGTTTGCGTTGGTCTGCGCCTCTATTGCGCTACTGACTTTTGTTCTCTCTCAGGGCGTTGCAGCGCAGAACGCAAGCTACCGTCTTGTAGAAATGTCGGTCTACCTGTTCTTGGGCGTTTTTGCTCTCTTCGTTGGGTACGTGGCTAACCATGTTGATGGCGGAGCACATGGCCGGTTCTGGGTTGGTTTCCCTCTCTTCTCGGGTGCCGTCCTCTTCTTGAGCGTCCTGAGCGCTCTTATTCTGGCTCGCGCACTGAGGCTTTCGGACGTTGGTTCCTTCCGCTCTACGCTTGTCTCCTCCATCCGTATCGCGTTCTACACGACTCTGATCATTGCGACGATTGGCTCGCGACACTACCTGCTGTACGGATTGCAGAAGGAATACATTGCTGTAGCACTGCCGGCGCTCCTGACCGTCGTCTACGGTACACTCGGTTTCTTTATGCCGACTGGCTCTTCGATTCGTTCAGAGCTACTCATCGTTGCGCGTTTCCCCATCTGCTGGTCTGTCATTCTGCTCGCTATCAGCGGCAATATGAAGGAATCGCTTGTAGACTTCCTCGTACTTGCCCTGCTGGCGGTTCAGGCGCTGTGCAGCGTGCTACTCTACGCGTACTCCAAGCGAAACTACGAGGCATACGCAGCAGCGACTTTCTTTACTCTTGGTTCTATCCTGAGCGCAGGCCGTTTCATTGGCGACTTTGATAATCTTCTGTTCGCAGTAGCAACTCCGATGATCTTCATCGCCGTGTGGGTACTTGCACTCATCTTCAGGATCCCCCGCATGCAGATTGGTGCCTCCATCAGTATCACGACTTTCTGCATTGGTTCTCTATGGAATCTCTTCAACACGAGGGAAAGCACAATGGTGATGACTCTTCTGGGCTACTACGCTCTGATTGCCGTCGTTATCCTGTTCGTTCTGAAGGTCACGCTCCCGGTTGAGGTCTTCGGTGTGAACGCAAACGTTCGTCCTCGCATTGCTGTCCCGGTCGGTAATACGATGGTTGATTTGCCGATGCACGGCCCGCTGGGTGCCCCCTACGCGCGTTTCATGTCTCGCCGCCCCCTGAGCCAAGGCATCTATGCACCGGTCAATACGCTGCTGATGATTCCCGCTCTGGCGGTGCTGGGATTCTACACTTTCGTTGGGCTGGCTTTTGAGCCCAAGCAGGTAGAACTCAACGCACTTCTCTGGGGTCTAGGCGCTCTGTCTTTCGTGTCTGTCACCAAGGCGAAGAACCTGCCGACCATCTGCACTACGGCATTCAGCCTCTTCATCGCCCGTCTGGTCATTGATTACTCGAAGTCCAATCCTCTGAGCGTCATTCTTGAGGTTGCTCTCCTGATTCTGCTGGCCGTTGTGGCTGCCAAGGTTCTCAAGAACTTCATCGCAAAGAGGCCTGTAGACGAGCAGGTATCGGATTCTCCTCTGTACTGGGCTTTGGGCCTGCAGGTGTTCCTCACCCTGGTAACGTGGGCAGTTCCCGCTGACGGTCCGGATATCGTAGTGCTGGTACTCGGCATTGCCCTGACTCTCCTGAGCGCTCTGCTGCTTGACCGAGTCTGGACCTATATCGCAACTGCGCTAGTCACCCTCGACCTGGCGATTTTGCTCAACGGTCTAAACCCGCTGACCCTGCTGATTATCTCTATTCTGCTCATCGCAGGCGTTATCTGGCGTCTGCTGGTGCGACAGAACAAGCAGGATGCAGCCGCTCCGCACCAGGATTCTGAGCAGCTCGGGAATTTCCCGCACACTCAAGATCAGCCAGATATGTATCCGCAGGGCAATGTCCAGATGCAGCAGCCCCCGGTTCCTCAGCAGGGCTACCAGCCTCGCCACGAGGAAAACCTCTAGCCATCAGCACACATAGGTTCTATTCCTACGCATTCTGTAGTAGGATTAGCTATGTCCCTTCCGAGGGGCAGTCATTCGAATTGCGGTTCCCAGCCTTCGGGCTGGGAACCGTTTTTCGTTGTCCGCAGATTCTATGTTCCCATCTGCAGGGTCTTTAGTCGCTCCCCCGCCGCAAGCCGGTCCGCATGACCCAGATTCTGTCTCGAGCCAGCAGTTCTCTGAACGGAGTAGGCAATCGTTCCCCTACCCAGGTTCTTTCCATGTCCAGCTTCTTTCCATATCCAGGAGTTCAGAATCTACGGCTAGAGAGTACGGACATGTCATACCGCCGCCGAGGAGGGTGTTCTCTGCCGTTACAGATTCACCATGTACTCCGCTATCGGCCACGTATACCCCTTCAGAAGCCTTGAGCGGTTGCTGAGACGAACTGATAACGCTCAGCGCGGGGGTTTTATACAGCCCAGCAGAATAATGCCGCTCTCTCCTTCGCCGGAGCCTTCAGCAACCCGCAAAAGGGCATAACAAAAGGACCCCCGCAGATGCGGGGGTCCTTGAGTATCGCTAGCTGGTGGAGGGTTTCCCCTCCGGCAGATCTTTAGCGAATTGTCGTAAATTTACGGCAATTACTTCAGGATCTTGGTAACACGACCCGAACCAACGGTGCGGCCACCCTCACGGATAGCGAAGCCGAGGCCCTCTTCCATTGCGATTTCCTGGATCAGGGTAACGGTCATCTCGGTGTTGTCACCGGGCATAACCATCTCGGTGCCCTCGGGGAGGGTGATAACGCCGGTCACGTCAGTGGTACGGAAGTAGAACTGAGGACGGTAGTTGGAGTAGAAGGGGTTGTGACGGCCACCCTCATCCTTGGAGAGGATGTAGACATTTGCCTCGAACTCGGTGTGGGGGGTGATGGAGCCCGGCTCCACGACAACCTGACCACGCTCAACATCGTCACGCTTCAGACCACGCAGCAGCAGACCACAGTTCTCGCCTGCCCATGCTTCGTCGAGCTGCTTGTGGAACATCTCGATACCGGTAACGGTGGTCTTCTGAATCGGGCGGATACCGACGATCTCGACCTCGGAGTTGATCTTCAGGGTACCGCGCTCTGCACGACCGGTAACAACGGTGCCACGACCGGTAATGGTGAAGACGTCCTCGATGGGCATGAGGAAGGGCTTGTCCTTCTCACGCACGGGGTCCGGAATGTAGGTGTCGACTGCGTCCATGAGCTCCTCGACCTTAGCAACCCACTCGGGATCGCCTTCGAGAGCCTTCAGTGCGGAAACGCGAACAACGGGAGCGTTGTCGCCGTCGAACTCCTGCGAGGAGAGGAGGTCACGGACCTCCATCTCGACGAGGTCGAGGAGCTCTTCGTCGTCAACCATGTCTGCCTTGTTCAGTGCAACCAGCAGGGTGGGGACGCCAACCTGGCGAGCGAGCAGAACGTGCTCGCGGGTCTGTGCCATGGGGCCGTCGGTAGCAGCAACCACGAGGATTGCGCCGTCCATCTGAGCCGCACCGGTAATCATGTTCTTGACGTAGTCAGCGTGGCCGGGAGCGTCAACGTGTGCGTAGTGGCGCTTCTCGGTCTGGTACTCGATGTGAGCAATGTTAATGGTAATACCGCGCTGGCGCTCCTCAGGAGCGGAGTCGATCATACCGAAGTCGCGCTTCTCGTTCAGGTCCGGGTACTTGTCAGCCAGAACCTTGGAGATTGCTGCGGTCAGGGTGGTCTTACCGTGGTCAACGTGACCAATGGTACCGACGTTAACGTGAGGCTTGGAGCGCTCGAACTTAGCCTTAGCCAAGAGTGTTCCTCCTAGAACGATTGAAAACATGCACGCGGATCTTCGCTCCGGCGCATCCCGTTATAAAACGGTCTAGCGTCTACAATAGCGGATTACGCCGCAGAGATGAAACTGTTCATGCTCTCAATATGGATTTAATTGAAAATTTTAGCGTGGGCCACAGGTTTTTAGCCCGTGGCCCACGGGTGAGACGCGAAAATTACTCGCCGCGGCTCTTCTGGATGATCTCGTCAGCGACGTTCTTGGGAACCTCGCCGTAGCTATCGAATGCCATCGAGAACACTGCACGACCCTGGGTCTTGCCACGCAGGTCGCCAATGTAACCGAACATTTCGGTCAGGGGCACAATAGCCTTGATGATCTTAACGCCGGATGCGTCCTCCATGGAACGAACCTGGCCACGGCGGGAGTTCAGGTCGCCGATAACGTCGCCCATGTACTCCTCGGGGGTACGAACCTCAACGTCCATCAGCGGCTCGAGCAGGACCGGGTTAGCGCGCTTAGCGCCTTCCTTGAAGACCATCGAACCAGCGATCTTGAACGCCATTTCGGAGGAGTCGACGTCGTGGTAAGCACCATCGATCAGGGTTGCCTTCACGCCCACCATCGGGTAGCCAGCGAGGACACCGAATTTCATAGCGTCCTGGATACCAGCGTCGACCGAGGGGATGTACTCGCGAGGAACGCGGCCACCGGTGACCTTGTCCTCGAACAGGTACAGCTCTTCGCCATCCAGGGGCAGGGGCTCGAAGGAGACCTGCACCTTTGCGAACTGACCGGAACCACCGGTCTGCTTCTTGTGGGTGTAGTCGACCTTCTCGACTGCCTTCTTGATGGTCTCGCGGTAAGCAACCTGGGGCTTACCAACGTTAGCCTCAACCTTGAACTCACGCTTCATACGGTCAACGATGATGTCCAGGTGCAGCTCACCCATACCACCAATTTCGGTCTGACCGGTTTCTTCGTTCAGCGAAACGGTGAAGGTGGGGTCCTCAGCGGAGAGCTTCTGGATAGCGGTGGACATCTTCTCCTGGTCACCCTTGGTCTTGGGCTCGATAGCCACGAAAATCACGGGATCGGGGAAGGTCATCGACTCGAGAACAATCGGGTGTGCAGGGTCGCACAGGGTGTCACCGGTGGTGGTGTCCTTCAGACCGATTGCTGCGTAAATGTGACCTGCGGTGATCTCCTCAACAGGGTTCTCCTTGTTGGAGTGCATCTGGAAGAGCTTACCGATACGCTCCTTCTTACCCTTGGTGGAGTTCAGAACCTGCTGGCCCTGAGCTGCGGTACCGGAGTACACACGGGTGTAGGTCAGCTGACCGTAGAACGGGTGAGCTGCAACCTTGAACGCCAGCGCTGCGAAGGGCTCCTCAGCGGATGCCTTACGGGTCAGCTTCTCTTCCTCGTTGGAGGGGTTGGAGCCGACAACGTCCGGAACGTCCAGCGGGGAGGGCAGGTACTCGATCACAGCGTCCAGCATGGGCTGAACACCGCGGTTCTTGAATGCAGAACCACAGAGAACGGGGAATGCCTCACCGGAGATAACCAGCTGACGGATACCAGCCTTAATCTCGGGGATGGTCAGCTCGCCCTCTTCGAGGTACTTCTCCATGAGCTCTTCGCTAGCCTCAGCAACAGCCTCAACCAGCTCAGCGCGGTACTGCTCAGCCTTCTCAACCAGGTCAGCAGGAATGTCCTGAACCTCGTAAGAGGAGCCCATGGTCACATCACCCTTGGCGTCGCCGGGCCAGACGTATGCCTTCATTTCGAGCAGGTCAACAACACCGAGGAAGTCACTCTCAGCGCCGATGGGGAGCTGAACAACCAGCGGGCGTGCGCCCAGGCGGTCGATGATGGTCTGAACGGTGAAGTAGAAGTCAGCACCCATCTTGTCCATCTTGTTGACGAAGCAGATACGGGGGACATCGTACTTGTCAGCCTGGCGCCAAACGGTCTCAGACTGGGGCTCAACACCTTCCTTGCCGTCGAACACAGCAACTGCGCCGTCGAGGACGCGCAGGGAGCGCTCAACCTCAACGGTGAAGTCGACGTGACCGGGGGTGTCGATAATGTTGATCTGGTTGTCCTTCCAGAAGCAGGTGGTTGCTGCGGAGGTAATGGTAATACCTCGCTCCTGCTCCTGAGCCATCCAGTCCATGGTGGAAGCGCCGTCGTGGGTCTCACCGATCTTGTGGTTAATACCGGTGTAGAACAGAATGCGCTCAGTGGTGGTGGTCTTACCGGCGTCGATGTGCGCCATAATACCGATGTTGCGGACCTTGTTAAGGTCGGTGAACACGTCAAGTGCCACGTTATTCTCCCTAAATGAGATACTCCGAAAGCCTGCCGACTCGAATCGACTCGGCAGGCTCTAAACGGAGAATTACCAGCGGTAGTGTGCGAAGGCCTTGTTGGACTCGGCCATCTTGTGAGTGTCCTCGCGACGCTTCACAGCGGCACCGAGACCATTGGATGCATCCAGGATCTCGTTCATCAGACGCTCAGTCATGGTCTTCTCGCGGCGCTGCTTGGAGAAGCCAACGAGCCAGCGGAGAGCCAGAGCGGTGGAACGGCCGGGGCGAACCTCAACCGGAACCTGGTAGGTTGCACCGCCAACGCGGCGGGAGCGAACCTCGAGAGAAGGCTTGATGTTGTCCATAGCCTTCTTCAGGGTTGCGACCGGGTCAGAACCGGTCTTCTTCTCGACGCCCTCGAGGGCACCGTAGACGATGCGCTCTGCGACGGACTTCTTGCCGTCCAGCAGAACCTTGTTGATCAGCTGGGTGACCAGAGCGGAACCGTAAACAGGATCGTTTACGAGGGGACGCTTGGGAGCGGGACCCTTACGAGGCATTACTTCTTCTCCTTCTTAGCGCCGTAGCGGGAGCGAGCCTGGCCGCGACCCTTAACACCCTGGGTGTCCAGAGCGCCACGAACGATCTTGTAGCGAACACCGGGGAGGTCCTTCACACGACCACCGCGAACGAGCACGATCGAGTGCTCCTGCAGGTTGTGACCCTCACCGGGGATGTATGCGGTAACCTCGACGCCGCCGTTGAGCTTGACACGAGCGACCTTACGCAGTGCCGAGTTCGGCTTCTTCGGGGTGGTGGTGTACACACGGGTGCACACGCCACGCTTCATGGGGTTGCCCTTCAGTGCGGGCGCCTTGGTCTTAACGACCTTGGGAGTCCGGCCCTTACGGACCAGCTGCTGAATAGTAGGCACGTTTTCTCCGTTGCTTGATCAGGTTTCTCGTTAGAGAAGCCCGTATAAACTTACTGGCCCCCATCACGTTGGATGGGTGCTCTCGGTTATCAGAAACGCTCGGATGCATATCCGGTTGGCTTCTATAGGTTCCTCGACATCTCGGCGAGTTCTCAGGGCTAAAATTCCCCACCATCAGAGGTGAAAAAGTTTTTGGGCACGCTTAAAAATGGCATTTAGGCGTCAGCAAAAAGCAACGCCAAAGGACGGTATCCATACTGCCATTGATTCATCATGCCCGCGCCCTCGGGAAATATCCCGCGTAAACCCACCGGGGGTGGATCCTTGTGCACCGAGCTCAAGTACTTCGGATAAGACTATACAGGTTAAATCCCGCTTAATCTAGCGCCTAAGCTGGGATTCTTTGCTTTTAATGCCTCCCCCAGGGGCAAAACCCAATGATTTGCCTCACTTAAATTACATCCTTGGGATTTACCGCTCCCCCACTGCCCCCCTCCCCCACCTCTGTTTCTATTGCCTCCTTGACGCAATTTAAAGCAGAAGGCCGCCAAGAACCTCTCAATGATTCTTGGCGACCCCAACAGATGCGGGAGGCGAGCGCATAGCTGCACCCGCCTCCCACAAGAGAGTATTCAGTTATAGGTCCGCCACAGCAACTGCTGGACTACGCCACCTGGAAGACTCGAGTCTGACCCTCAAACGGGGTGATAGTCTTCGAATTCTTCTTAGCATTGCCGTAGTAGCGGATGCGGTACTGCCCCTTAGGAGTATTAGCCGGCACCTTCCAGCGAACCGTCACCTGAGACGCCGAAACACCAATGCGCTTCCATTCAAAGAAAGTATCCGGATTATTATCCGCGGTGTAGTACTTCCAGGTATTACCCACACGACGCTCAATCACGAAGTAACTACCGTCGTGATGCATGTTGTTATTTGGGTGAGCACCAGCGAAACGAGCCGTCACCTCTTCGCGGCCGGCAATAGCGTCCTGAGGCTGCTGAGTGACCTGGCCGTAACGCATACCAAACATGGGGGTATCGTAGACGACCTTACCCTGCAGGCTCGCTACCGGGCGACGATCGTTCGGGCGGTCACCAATACCCAGAGGGGTACCGTTCTTCAGCGAGGTTCCGACAATATTAATGGTCTGGCGGAACGCACTGGAGGTGTAACGACCGAAGAGGGTCGCGCCACCTTCATACTGCTGAGAGTCATACTCCTCAGGAGTCGTCACGTAGTGATCGTAGGCGTTGGTGTAACCCTGCAGAATAATATGCGATTCGGGAACACCGAAGAGCTTAGCTGCATCCTGGCGGTACTGCACACCCACCGCGCCGGTGAACTCACCGGGCATACCCAGCAGGTAGTAGTCACCGAAGCGCATAATCTGCACCGGATACTTTTCCTGAATGATCGTTCCATTTTTTGCAGAGAAAAGAATGCCCTTCGGCTGCTGGCAACGCGTCTGCGCAGCGCTCGGAGTGAACACCAAAGTACCCAGAATAGAGGGGCGACCAGAGCCTTCCTTATAGACCGCCCAACCGCCGCCGCCGTCCTCAGTGGAGCCGGCACCAAACGGAGTACCCAAGAAACCCTGACAGGTGCGCTCATTATGACCGCTACCGGTGTACTTGGCATCCACGTTCATACCCGAGAAATTGAAGTACGAAATACGTGAATCCAGACCCTTACCCACCGGAGTACCCGCGCTCTTGAGCTGAGAACGCACAGCATTAGCCTGCTTCTCACCCTGAATCTTCACATTCTTGAACTGGTCATTAGTGGGACCCTGACCAGGCTTCAACCAAGTATTCGGGGAAACATCACCAGCATTAGCATTTGCAAACGCCGCAACGAAACCATCACCACTACCGGGAACATTGCGGTCAACGCCGTGATCCTGAGTCTCCAGCAGATACTCCGCATAACCCTTGTTATCACTCGAAATCAGAGTATTCTTCGAGGTCAAAGAAGTCGGGTGAATCGCATACCAGTTCAACACCGCACGAGTCTTACCGTTGCGCTCCAGACGCAGAGTCATATTGGTCGGATCGGTACCGCCGGGCAACTTAGAACGCAACTGGGGAGAATCCAGATTAAACGCCTCGCGGGAACGGTTAGCACCAACACCGGTCAGCTTCGAAGATGAAATCGTCAGGTTACCCGGAGCCAGGTCCTTAGTTGCCTGGCGGATTGCCTTCAGCGAACCATTCACCTGAGCATTGAAAGTGTCCTGATGGAAGCCCAGAGTGGTGATATTGTAGAGGCTCTGGTGCGTAATACCACCGGGGGTCGCATGGGTGTGAGTCGCGGTAATCATAATGTTTGACTCATCGTATGCGGAGCCAAACTCTGCACGGATACGCTTGACCAGTTCATCACGCAGAGACTGCCAGCCAGTCAGAGAGTCCAAGACAACAATGAGGTTGCGCTTACCGGAGGCGCGATCCACCGCAATAAAAGCACGAGCATACTGGCGAGTATGCACGCCGCTACCTTTCTGAGAGCTCTCACCGTAGCCCATGAAACCGACTTCACCGGGCTCACCGGTAATATCCGCCGCACCCGCACCTACCAGGTAGGGGGTAGCACTAGCGCTCTGAGAGGCAGGAGCTGCGGTCGCAACCTGACCGGCAGGAAGAACTGCGGAAGCCGCAATAAGGCATGCTGCACCAATGCGAGCAATAGAGTGGGTGGGTGCTTTAAAACGCGAAAAAACAGAGGAGCGCTTTCGCTCCCCTGCAGACAAAGAGGAATTCTGTTCAAGCATCTGAGATTGAGATGTTCCGGAGGGCAGTCGGGTGCCGCTAGTAGTCACCCACCCGGAAGTGATTGGAGTGATATGCATGCCTTCAAGAATAGAACCTAGTCAAAAGGCTTTCCAGTTGAATTAGCATTGTTCAAATAAAGAACATTTATTCTATATATACCCCAAAGAAAAACGAGTGAATATTCTATATATTGCAGTTCTAGTGCGGTTTCTAGGGAGATTTAGAATATTTGACCGCCATCTAATTTCTTGCTCTGTCAAGCAATTTTCTCATCATGAAAAATGATGCACTCCAATGATTTTTTCATAAATAAATTCGTCCACTAGGCATAAAATCTACAACCTCACATTGAAGGGTAAAGAATATTAAAGCCACGCTTAAAAGAAACCTCCACCTCCTCGTGAAACAAAAAACGCGGATACCCGAGACAAACTCGAGTATCCGCGTTCTTTATCAAGGACCAGGCCGGGGCTCTAAACCCTCAACCTACCCCTCACGGCAGAAGCCTTAGTCCAGACCACGACCGTACTCATCCAGCGAAACAGCCATAAAGCCGCCGTTGCCGTAAGTGTACACCTCGTTATCCATCTGGAACGCGCTCTGGTAACCACCGAAAGTGTCCAGAGCCTGCATACGCTCAGCAGTAGCCTGGGCGCTGGGCTCAACCTCAATATCGTTGTAACGTGCCAGACCGGTACCGGCGGGAACCAGCTTACCGATGATCACGTTCTCCTTCAGGCCGAGCAGCGGGTCAGTCTTCGCCTCCATAGCAGCCTGAGTCAGGACGCGGGTGGTCTCCTGGAAGGAGGCCGCCGACAGCCAGGACTCGGTAGCCAGCGAAGCCTTGGTAATACCCATCATTTCCGGACGGCCAGCTGCGGGCTTCTTACCCTCAACCAGTGCCTTACGGTTAGCAGTCTGGAAAGCAATGTTATCAACCAGCTCACCAGGCAGCAGATCGGTATCACCGGACTCAATCACGGTCACACGACGCAGCATCTGGCGAACAATAACCTCAACGTGCTTGTCGTGGATTTCCACACCCTGCGACTTGTACACGCCCTGAACCTCGCTCACCAGGTGCTTCTGAGCCTCACGAGGACCACGAATACGCAGAACCTCCTTCGGATCAACAGAACCGGTAGCCAGCTGATCGCCAACCTGAACGTGATCGCCGTTCTGTAGCTTAGAAGCCGCACGACGCAGAACAGTGTAGGACTGGGGCTCGGAACCATCGTCCGGGGTCACCACAATCTTGTAGGACTTCTCAGTATCCTCAATGGTCACGCGACCAGACACCTCAGAAATCGGGGCAACACCCTTGGGGGTACGAGCCTCGAACAGCTCCTGAATACGGGGCAGACCCTGAGTAATATCGTCAGCCGAAGCCACACCACCGGTGTGGAAGGTACGCATGGTCAGCTGGGTACCGGGCTCACCAATCGACTGAGCCGCAATAATACCAACAGCCTCACCAATGTCCACCAGCACGTTCGAAGCCATCGAACGACCGTAGCACAGTGCACACACACCAATAGCGGACTCACAGGTCAGAACCGAACGAACGCGAACATCCTTCACGCCTGCCTTGAAGAGCTTCTCAATGAGCTCATCAGAGACATCGGAACCAGCAGCAGCCAGAACGTTGCCAGCCTCGTCCTTCACGTCAACCGCAAGGGTACGACCGTGAATCGAAGTCTCAACATCCTGGTGCAGACCGCCGTCCTCATCAATCAGAGGCAGAACCAGACCGCGGCGAGTGCCACAGTCGTGCTCGCGAACGATAACGTCCTGCGAGACGTCCACCAGACGACGAGTCAGGTAACCCGAGTTAGCGGTACGCAGCGCGGTATCAGCCAGACCCTTACGTGCACCGTGGGTCGCGATAAAATACTCCAGAACCGACAGGCCCTCACGGTACGAGGACTTAATCGGGCGAGGCATAATCTCACCCTTCGGGTTCGACACCAGACCACGGATACCCGCAATCTGACGGACCTGCATCCAGTTACCACGTGCACCGGAGGTCACCATGCGGTAAATGGTGTTCAGCCCACCGTGAGAGCTCAAGTTCTCACGCATAGCCTCTGCAACCACGTCGGTAGCCTCGGTCCAAACCTTAATCAGCTCCTGGCGACGCTCTTCGTCATCGATGGTACCGATCTCGAAGTCGTCCTGAATTGCAGCAGCCTGCTTCTCGTAGCGCTCCATAATTGCCGGCTTCTCAGCAGGAGTAGCAATATCGGAAACAGCCACGGTCACACCCGAACGAGAAGCCCAGTAGAAACCGGAGTTCTTCAGGTTATCCAGAGCACGAGCCACAACATCCATCGGGTAACGCTCAGCCAGATCATTAATCAGGCTACCCAGGCCCTTCTTATCTGCCACGCCAGAGAACCAGGGGTAATCCTTCGGCAGAGCCTGGTTGAACAGAACCTGACCAACGGTGCAGTCCAGCAGCACAGAATCGCCGGGCTGGTAACCCTCCGGTGCTTCCCAATTCTCGGGAGCAACAAACTGGTCACCATCAAGGCGGATCTTCACCTTGGTGTACAGCTCAATCTCGTGACGATCCATCGCCATCAGAGCCTCAGCCACCGAGGAGAATGCGTGACCCTCGTTCTTTTGACCATCGCGGGGGCTGGTCAGGTGGTACAGACCAATGATCATATCCTGCGAGGGGACAGCCACAGGGCGACCATCCGAAGGCTTCAGGATGTTGTTCGAGGACAGCATGAGGATACGAGCCTCAGCCTGAGCCTCGGGAGACAGCGGCAGGTGAACTGCCATCTGGTCACCATCGAAGTCAGCGTTGAACGCGGAGCAAACCAGCGGGTGCAGCTGAATAGCCTTACCCTCAACCAGCTTCGGCTCAAACGCCTGAATACCGAGGCGGTGCAGGGTAGGTGCACGGTTCAGCAGAACCGGGTGCTCAGCAATAACCTCTTCCAGAACGTCCCAAACCTGCGGGCGGAAACGCTCAACCATACGCTTAGCGCTCTTAATGTTCTGAGCGTGGCTCAGCTCCACCAGACGCTTCATAACGAAGGGCTTGAACAGCTCCAGCGCCATCTGCTTGGGCAGACCACACTGGTGCATCTGCAGCTGAGGACCAACCACAATCACGGAACGACCCGAGTAGTCAACACGCTTACCGAGCAGGTTCTGACGGAAACGACCCTGCTTACCCTTCAGCATGTCAGACAGAGACTTCAGGGGGCGGTTACCGGGGCCGGTCACCGGGCGACCGCGACGACCGTTATCGAACAGCGAGTCCACAGCTTCCTGTAGCATACGCTTCTCGTTGTTCACGATAATCTCGGGAGCACCCAGCTCCAGCAGACGCTTCAAACGGTTGTTACGGTTAATCACACGACGGTACAGGTCGTTCAGGTCGGAGGTCGCGAAGCGGCCACCGTCCAGCTGAACCATCGGGCGCAGTTCCGGCGGAATAACCGGAACAACATCCAGGACCATACCCAGCGGGGAGTTGTTAGTGGTCAGGAAGGCGTTAACAACCTTCAGACGCTTCAGAGCGCGGGTCTTCTTCTGACCCTTACCGGTCTGAATGATCTCCTTCAGAGCCTCAGACTCAGCCTCCAGGTCGAAGGACTCCAGACGCTTCTTAATAGCCTCTGCGCCCATCGCACCCTCAAAGTACAGGCCGTACTTATCAATCATGGAACGGTACAGAGCCTCATCACCTTCAAGGTCAGCGACTTTCAGGTTCTTGAAGCGATCCCACACACGATCCAGGTGCTCAGCCTCACGCTCGTAACGCTTACGCACTGACGCGAGCTGACGCTCAGCGTTATCACGCAGCTTACGCTTCTCAGCAGCTTTGCCGCCCTCTGCCTCAATACGAGCCAGCTCCGCCTCAACCTCACGGCTAATAGCGTTCACATCAGCGTTCAGAGCAGCCTCAAGCTCCTGCTTCTCACGGTCGTGAGCAGCCTGCAGCATCGGCAGATCCTCGTGACGAGCTTCCTCATCAACCTTAGTGATCATGTACGCAGCGAAGTAAATGACCTTCTCCAGGTCCTTCGGAGCCAGATCCAGCAGGTAACCCAGACGGGAAGGAACACCCTTGAAGTACCAAATGTGGGTAACAGGAGCAGCCAGCTCAATGTGACCCATACGCTCACGACGTACCTTAGAGCGGGTCACCTCAACACCACAGCGCTCACACACAATGCCCTTGAAGCGCACGCGCTTGTACTTACCGCAGTAGCACTCCCAGTCCTTGGTGGGGCCGAAGATACGCTCGTCGAAGAGACCGTCCTTCTCGGGCTTCAGGGTACGGTAGTTGATGGTCTCGGGCTTCTTAACCTCACCAAAAGACCAACGACGGATGTCGTCGGCGGTGGCGAGGCCAATTCGCATCAAACCAAGCGAAGATTCGTTGGACATATCGGTCCTAATCTCTTTCTGTAAGTTTCTGAAGACTTGGGTTAGCGGGCGGGAACCCCACAACGCACGCGAGCGCATGCGGGGTTCCCCACCCTAGAAGGAGGCGGTGCTTATACCTCGTCGACGGAGCTAGGCTCGTCGTGGGTCAGGCTCACGCCCATATCTTCTGCTGCCCGGAAGCCTTCTTCCTCCGAGTCGCTCATCTCAATAATCTTGCCGTCGGTGGAGAGCACCTCGACGTTCAGGCACAGAGACTGCATTTCCTTGATAAGAACCTTGAAGGATTCGGGGATACCCGGCTCAGGGATGTTCTCGCCCTTCACGATAGCCTCGTAAACCTTCACACGGCCCGCCACGTCATCGGACTTGACGGTCAGGATTTCCTGCAGGGTGTACGCGGCGCCGTATGCTTCCAGCGCCCACACTTCCATCTCACCGAAGCGCTGACCACCGAACTGCGCCTTACCACCCAGAGGCTGCTGGGTAATCATCGAGTACGGACCGGTGGAACGAGCGTGAATCTTGTCATCCACCAGGTGGTGCAGTTTCAGGATGTACTGGTAACCAACCGAAATCGGGTCCGGGAACGGCTCACCGGAACGGCCGTCAATCAGACGTGCCTTACCGGAACGGTTGATCAGACGGTCACCATCGCGGTTCGGGTTCGAGTGGTCCATAAGGTCGAACAGTTCGTCCTCGTGGGCACCGTCGAACACCGGGGTTGCCAGGCGGGTCGGGCCGGATTCCTTCGGGAAGTTCGGCATGTGCTTAAGCCACTCGGGCTCGCCCTCAATCTTCCAACCCTGCTTAGCCAGCCAACCGGTGTGGACTTCCAGAACCTGACCAATGTTCATACGACCGGGCACGCCCAGCGGGTTCAGGATGACGTCCACGGGGGTACCGTCTTCCAGGAAGGGCATATCCTCGATCGGCAGGATCTTGGAAATAACACCCTTGTTACCGTGGCGGCCTGCAAGCTTGTCGCCGTCGGTAATCTTACGCTTCTGTGCCACGTACACGCGGACCAGCTGGTTCACGCCCGGGGGCAGATCGTCCTCATCGTTGCTCTCGCGGTCGAAGATGCGGATACCGATGACGGTACCGGACTCACCGTGAGGAACCTTCAGGGAGGTGTCACGAACCTCGCGAGACTTCTCACCGAAGATTGCGCGCAGCAGGCGCTCCTCGGGGGTCAGCTCGGTCTCACCCTTGGGGGTGACCTTACCAACGAGGATGTCGCCAGCCTCAACCTCAGCACCGATGTGGATGATGCCGCGCTCGTCCAGAGCCGAGAGAACATCCTCGGACACGTTCGGAATGTCGCGGGTAATCTCCTCGGGGCCCAGCTTGGTGTCGCGGGCGTCAATCTCGTGCTCCTCAATGTGAATCGAGGTCAGCACGTCCTCAGAAACCATGCGCTGGGAGAGGATGATCGCATCCTCGTAGTTCAGGCCTTCCCACGGCATGTATGCCACGAGCAGGTTCTTACCCAGTGCCAGCTCGCCGCCGTCGGTGGAGGGGCCATCAGCAATAACGTCGCGGTACTCGACGCGCTGGCCTTCCTTCACCACAACGCGCTGGTTGTAGCAGTTACCCGGGTTCGATCGGGAGAACTTCATGATCGGGTAGGTGGATACAGAGCCGTCGTCGTTACGGACGATAACGGTCTTAGCGTCCACGGAGGAAACCACACCGGGCTTCTTCGCGAGCACGGAGTCACCGGAGTCCAGCGCTGCGTACTTCTCCATACCGGTACCAACCACGGGAGCCTCAGACTCCAGCAGGGGCACAGCCTGACGCTGCATGTTAGCACCCATCAGTGCTCGGTTAGCGTCGTCGTGCTCCAGGTAAGGAATCAGAGCGGTAGCAACAGACACCATCTGGCGCGGGGAGACGTCCATGTACTGAACGGCGCCGGGAGCAACCAGAACAGCTTCGCCAGAACCATCGCCCGCACGGCAGAGAACCTCGTTCTCAGCGAAAGTGCGGTCAGCGTTCAGCGGTGCGTTTGCCTGTGCGATAACAACAGACTTCTCGTCGTCAGCGGTCAGGTAGCGGACCTCATCGGTCACGCGACCGTCAGTCACCACGCGGTAGGGGGTCTCAATGAAACCGAAGGAGTTGATACGACCGTAGGTTGCCAGCGAACCAATCAGACCAATGTTCGGGCCTTCAGGGGTTTCAATGGGGCACATACGACCGTAGTGCGAGGGGTGGACGTCTCGAACTTCCATACCTGCACGGTCACGGGACAGACCGCCCGGGCCCAGTGCGGACAGACGACGCTTGTGGGTCAGACCTGCCAGCGGGTTGTTCTGGTCCATGAACTGCGACAGCTGAGAAGTACCGAAGAACTCCTTGATAGCCGCCACGACGGGGCGGATGTTCACCAGGGACTGCGGGGTGATAGCGTCCACGTCCTGGGTGGTCATGCGCTCGCGAACCACGCGCTCCATACGGGACAGACCGGTACGGATCTGGTTCTCAATCAGCTCGCCCACGGTGCGGATACGACGGTTACCGAAGTGGTCGATGTCGTCGATATCAATCTTGAGGGAGATCTCCTCGCCGTCACGGACGCCGGGGATGCTGGTCTCGCCTGCGTGCAGAGCGCAGAGGTAACGAATCATCTGAGCGATGTCGTCCTGGCTCAGAACGGAAGCCTCGGGGGAATCCATGGGAACGTCCACACCGAGCTTACGGTTCAGCTTGTAACGGCCAACCTTCGCCAGGTCGTAGCGTCGCGGGGTGAAGTACATGTTGTCCAGCAGAGCCTGGGCAGCTTCAACCGTCGGGGGCTCACCCGGACGCAGCTTGCGGTAGATATCCAGCAGAGCCTCGTCGCGGTCCTTGACGGAGTCCTTCTCCAGGGTTGCGCGGATGGAGTCGTACTGACCAAACTCAGCCAGGATCTTGGACTCGGTCCAGCCCAGAGCCTTCAGCAGAACAGTCACGGACTGCTTACGCTTGCGGTCCAGACGCACGCCAACCTGGTCGCGCTTATCAATCTCAAGCTCGAACCATGCACCGCGGGAAGGAATCACGCGGGCAGAGTAAATGTCCTTATCGGAGGTACGGTCCGGAGCCTTCTCGAAGTAAGCACCGGGGGAACGCACCAGCTGAGAAACGACCACACGCTCAGTACCGTTAATAACGAAGGTACCGGCCTCGGTCATCAGGGGGAAGTCACCCATGAACAGGGTCTGCTGCTTGACCTCGCCGGTAGCGAGGTTCATGAATTCAGCCTTAATGTACAGCGGAGCCGAGTAGGTTGCGTCGCGGTCCTTGCACTCCTCAACAGAGTACTTGGGGTCAGCAAACTCAGGCTCAGAGAAGGAGAGCTGCATAGTCTCCTGGAAGTCACGAATCGGGGAGATTTCTTCAAAAATCTCAGCCAGACCGGACTGAGCGGGGACAGAAGTGTCACCAGCAGCCTGCGCCTTCTCCAGACGCTCCGCCCAGCGCTCGTTACCAACGAGGCGGTCGAAGCTATCGGTCTGGATAGCAAGCAGGTTGGGAACCTTCAGCGGTTCGTTAATCTTCGCGAATGAAATTCGGCGCGAGACGTTCTCTGCGCCGTTAGCGGCGTCATGGTTAGAGGTGCTCGAAGCGACCAAAATGGGGATCCTTCCACAGACATGTCTGTTAGCAATCAGCCTCCCGGCGACATTACCGGCGACACGACAACCTCAGCCCCCGAATAAAACGGTGCTCGAAGCTATAGAGTCGGACGGAAAAACGTCACCTTCAGCCCGTGCCCACCGCTATATGAAGGCACAAAGGTTAGGGAAAGCGTAAATACTAACGATACAGGAAGAAAGCCCTTCTGTCTACCACACCCTCATCAGGAGTGCAAACCTGCCACAGCGTGCACCTAGCATTCCACCACATTCACAGCCAAACCACCCATGGACGTCTCCTTATAACGGTGAGACATATCCAAACCGGTCTGACGCATCGTCTCAATCACCTGATCCAACGACACACGGTGCGTACCATCACCACGCAACGCCATACGAGCCGCCGTCACAGCATTCGACGCAGCCATCGCATTACGCTCAATACACGGAATCTGCACCAAACCACCCACCGGGTCACACGTCAGACCCAGGTTGTGTTCCATCGCAATCTCAGCCGCATTCTCAACCTGCTCGGGAGTACCACCCATCACCTGCGCCAAACCAGCAGCAGCCATCGAGGAGGCGCTACCCACCTCACCCTGGCAACCCACCTCAGCACCAGAAATCGACGCGCGCTTCTTATACAGCACACCCACAGCAGCAGACGCCAAGAAGAAATCAACAACCGCCTGATCACGAGCAGCCTGACCGCAATGGCGAATACCCTGCGTGTAATTCATCGCGTAATGCAACACCGCAGGAATAATACCCGCAGCACCATTCGTCGGAGCAGTCACCACACGACCGCCAAAAGCATTCTCCTCATTGACCGCCAAAGCAATCAGATTCACCCAGTCAATAGCGAACTCAGGAGACTTCGAAGGGTCCTCCACCATCAAATCGCGATGCCACGCACCCGCACGGCAACGCACCTTCAAAGGCCCCGGCAAATAACCCACACGCGCCAGAGAAGAGCCAATGCACTCCTTCATCACACGGTAGATATGCAAGATACCGTCACGGACCTCCTGCTCAGAACGCAGAGAACACTCATTCGCCATCTTCAACTGAGCAATCGACAGACCAGACTCATTCGCCATCTCCAGCAGCTCAGCAGCCGAACCAAACGGATACGGAGGGTTCATCAGCGACGCACCACCGGTCGCCTCCTCATCACCCTCAACAATGAAGCCGCCACCAATCGAATAGTAGGTGCGCTCCAACAGCAGCTGCTCGCCCTCAAATGCCGCAATCTTCATACCGTTCGTATGGCGCGGCAAAACAGTCAAAGGACGCAGAGTCATATCCAGCTCACGGTACTTCA
Source organism: Rothia sp. HMSC069C03 (assembly GCF_001811075.1). NCBI lineage: Bacteria > Bacillati > Actinomycetota > Actinomycetes > Micrococcales > Micrococcaceae > Rothia > Rothia sp. HMSC069C03. Next base: position 184,225 of record NZ_KZ627137.1, on the reverse strand, counting down.
CCACCGGGCCGTACACCTTCTGCTCCTCACCACCGGGCGCAGTCACACCGTAAGCAGAGGACGGGTAACCAGCAAGCGGCAAAGTACCATCCACGCTATTGCGCTCCATCAACGCCTCAGAATCAGCAATATTGATCGTCTCAGGCACAAAACCGCACAGACCCTTCAACGCCGCGCTCATCGTGCCGTGACCGGCACCCGTAGCCGCCAACGAACCATACAGATCCACGTGCACACCCGTCACACGATTCAGCAGGTCCTCATCGATCAGCTCCGCCACAAAACGATTCGAAGCACGCATCGGACCGACCGTATGCGAGCTCGAAGGACCCACGCCAATGCTGAACATCTCAAAAACACTGATGTCATACGGCAGAGCCTCTGCCTTCTTCTGCACGCTGCTGGGCGCGCTCTGGGTAATAGCCACGTTCTGTCCTTCAAATAAAAATGTCTGTGCACCGCGCCAAAAGATATGCGCCCTTCAACAGAGGAGCCGCCCACCAAGCTACGGTCTATAAGTGCGGACAATCACCTTTGACTGGCCGCTCTAATCCTAACGCACTTCAGAACCAGCACAAACTAAGGCTCAGAACACCTCACACACTCCCCCGCCGCTCAACGCCCACCTCACGGCGCAGAAAAGGCGCCGTGCCCACACAGGACACGACGCCTCTGCCCTACAGATTACCTGCAGAAAAACTCTTACTTCTCACGCTTGTAGAACGGCAGAGCCACAACATCAAACGGAGCACGCTTACCGCGGATATCAACATCCACAGTAGAACCAACCTCAGAGAATTCACGGTTCACCAGCGCCATAGCAATCGGGAAGCCCAGAGTCGGGGAAGGAATACCGGAGGTAACCTCACCGATCTCATTACCCTCAGCATCAACCAGCTTAGAACCGGCACGAGCAGGACGCTTCGCCTGAGCCTTCAAACCAACCAGGATGCGCTTCGACTCGCTCTTAGCCAGCTCAGTCAGAGCCTCACGACCAACGAAGTCAGCCGCTTTCTTCTCCAGAGCGATCTCAACCAGACGGCCCAGACCGGACTCAAACGGAGTAATCTCAAGACCCAGCTCATGACCGTACAGCGGCATACCAGCCTCAAGACGCAAGGAATCACGAGAAGCCAGGCCAGCAGGAATCATACCGAAAGGCTCACCAGCAGCAGCCAGCTTATCCCACAGCTCAACAGCGTTCTCATTCGGAACGAACAGTTCGAAGCCGTCCTCACCGGTGTAACCGGTACGAGCCAGCAGAACATCAACGCCAGCAACAGTCAGCGGCACCGAAGCGTAGTACTTCAGCTCGCGGACAGCCTCCTCATCAGAAACACCAGCAGCCAGCAGAATCTCCTCAGCACGAGGACCCTGAACAGCCACCAGGGAAGTCTGATCCGACTCATTCACGAACTCAACGTTGAAATCACCCAGGCGCTCGCTCATCGCAGCGAAGTCAGTGTCAATGTTCGAAGCGTTCGGAACGACCATGAACTCCTCATCGCCCAGACGGTAAGTAATCAGGTCGTCAATCACGCCGCCCTTGTCGTTGACCAGGATCGAGTACTTTGCCTTACCGACCTTCAGGATGGACATGTTCGACACCAGAGCATAATCCAGGAACGCGCCCGCATCCGGGCCGGTCACACGGAACTCACCCATGTGGGACAGGTCGAAAATACCGGCACGAGTACGGACAGCCTCATGCTCAGCAACGTCATTAGCGTACTTCAGGGGCATATCCCAGCCGCCGAAGTCGGTGAAAGAAGCGCCAAGCTTCTCGTGGACAGAGTACAAAGAGGTCTTCTTGGGGGACATTAGATTCTCCTCACGCACAGCCTTGTGCTGTTATCGTTCAATCGTCGTAGATTTAGTTCACCCCCACAGACACGAGATACGCTGCGGAGGCGGTCCCCACCCGCCCCCAGGAACCTGAGGACGGACGGGGCAGGCAGACCGTTACAGCCCACCCAGGAGCGTTACAGGCTCCTTATGCTTCCAGGTCGAAAGCCTCCATCGGGGGGCATTCGCACACGAAGTTACGGTCACCGCCAGCGCCATCAATACGACCCACCGAGGTGAAGTACTTGTTAGCGCGCAGGCTCGGGACAGGGAAAGCCGCCTGAGTACGGCTGTAGGGGCGATCCCACTCATCAGCGCTCACCACATCAACGGTGTGCGGTGCGTTGCGCAGAACCGAATCCTCCACAGCGACCTTCCCCTCAGCCACCTCAATAATCTCGTCGTAGATGGTCTCCATTGCCTCAATGAAGCGGTCCAGCTCTTCCTTCGACTCAGACTCGGTCGGCTCAACCATCAGGGTGCCCGGAACCGGGAATGCCAAGGTCGGAGCGTGGAAGCCGAAGTCCATCAGACGCTTGCAGACATCCTCAGCAGTCACGTGAGACTGATCGGTCAGCTGACGCAGGTCCAGGATGCACTCGTGAGCGACCAGACCTCCGGGGCCGGTGTACAGCACCGGGTACTTGTCGTTGAGCTTCTTCGCAATGTAGTTAGCGTTCAGAACCGCGTACTGCGAGGAATCCTTCAGACCCTGAGCACCAGTCATCGCAATGTACATCCAGCTAATCGGCAGAACACCGGCAGAACCGAAGAACGCCTGCGAAATCGGCAGTGCAGCATCGTTGGGGAGCTTACCCTCAGCATCAGCGCGGTATGCGTCACCGGGCAGGAACTTCGCCAGGTGCTCACGAACAGCCAGCGGGCCAACACCGGGGCCGCCACCGCCGTGAGGAATGGAGAAGGTCTTGTGCAGGTTCAGGTGCGAAACGTCGCCGCCGAACTTACCGGGCTGAGCGAAGCCCATCTGAGCGTTCAGGTTCGCACCATCCAGGTACACCTGGCCGCCGGCCTCGTGAACCAGCTGGCACACCTCAGCAACCTGTTCCTCAAACACACCGTGAGTGGAGGGGTAGGTAATCATGATGCCGGCAACCTTGGGACCGTACTTCTCGATCTTTACCTTCAGGTCGTCAACGTCAATCGAACCGTCAGCCGCAGTTGCCACACCGGCAACCTTCAGACCAGCCAGAGCAGCAGATGCCGCGTTGGTGCCGTGAGCAGACAGCGGAATCAGGACGGTATCGCGCTCGTGGTCACCGTTAGCCTCATGGTAGGAACGGATAGCGCGCAGACCAGCGTACTCACCGGTCGCACCCGAGTTCGGCTGCAGCGAGATAGCATCGTAACCGGTAATAGCAACCAGCCACTCACTCAAATCCTTAATCAGCTCGTGCCAGCCCTCAGCCTGATCCTCCGGGACCAGCGGGTGAATGTTCGCGAACTCAGGCCAGGAGATGGGCTCCATCTCAGCAGCCGCGTTCAGCTTCATGGTGCACGAACCCAGCGGAATCATGGTGCGGTCAAGCGCCAGGTCCTTATCAGCGAGGTGACGCAGGTAGCGCATCATCTCCGTCTCGGAGCGGTACTTGTGGAAAATCGGGTGCTGCATGTACTCATCGGTACGCAGCAGCTCAGCGGGCAGATCGTACTGTGCATCTGCCTCGCCCAGGGTGCCGCCCAGAGCCTCGACCAGGCCCTTGAGCAGTTCCTCACCGTGAGACTCACCCACGGAAATACCGACGCGGTTCTCGTCGAAGCGGCGGATGTTCACGCCAGCTTCCAGAGCCTTCGCAACCAGCTCGTCGGCACGGCCAGCAGCCTCCACCACGACGGTATCGAAGAAAGTATCGTGAGCGATACCGTAACCCGCAGCCTTCAGCGCGGTAGCAACACGAGCGGCGTTAGTGTGCAGGCGGTTCGCGATAGCGCGCAGACCCTCAGGACCGTGGTACATCGCGTAAGCGCCAGCAACAATCGCCAGCAGAGCCTGAGCAGTACAAATATTGGAAGTAGCCTTCTCACGGCGGATGTGCTGCTCACGAGTCTGCAGAGCCAGACGGTACGCAGGCTTACCGGCAGAGTCCTTAGAAACACCCACCAGACGGCCAGGCATGGTGCGCTCCATACCCTTGTGAACAGCCATGTACGCAGCGTGGGGGCCACCGAAGAAGAAAGGCAGACCGAAACGCTGAGTGTTACCCACAGCAATATCAGCACCCAGCTCACCCGGGGACTTCAGCAGGGTCAGAGCCAACAGGTCAGCGACCACAGTGACCAGGGCGTTACGCTCCTTAGCAACCTTAATCAGCGGCTCAATATCGCGAATATCGCCTTCATTGCCGGGGTACGCCAGGACGATACCGTACAGGTCGCCCTCGGGCAGGCCCTCAGAGAAATCAGTAATGACGAAGGGAATGCCGAGCATCTCTGCACGACCGCGAGTCACCGAAATAACCTGAGGCAGGCAACGGGAGTCAATAGCAAAGAAGCCGTTCTTCACCTTGCGGTTCGCACGGTGCATCATGACAGCTGCTTCAGCCACTGCGGACGCCTCATCCAGCAGGGAGGAGTTTGCAATCTCCAGGCCGGTCAGCTCCATCACGGTGTTCTGGAAGTTCAGCAGAGCCTCCAGACGGCCCTGAGAAATCTCAGCCTGGTACGGGGTGTAAGAAGTGTAGAAACCGGGGTTTTCCAGAATGTTACGGCGCAGAACCGCGGGAGTTACTGCATCGTAGTATCCGGCACCAATCATCTGGGCGAGAACCTTATTCTTCGCAGCATAGCCGGCAATCTTTGCCTGAGCCTCATGCTCCGACAGCGGAGCAGGCAACTGCAATTCGCCGTCAAGGCGAATCTGGGAGGGGACGACAGCGTCCATCAGCGCATCCAGGGAAGAGTATCCCAGGGTTTCGAGCATCTGCTCTGCGTCTGCGGAACGGGGGCCGAGATGACGATCAATAAAGGACATAGGATTCTCCTATTGGTCGGCGCAAACCGTAGAGGGGTCACGTCGCGTTATTGCGACGAGTCGAACGCTTTAAGTGTCCCACATCTCCGCAAAGTTTCGCTAGCTTTACCAACATTTGACATGCCCAAACATCAGACTCTTCTGCCCCGACAAAGCTCACCCCTGTTAGACGAAAAACAGTAGAAAAGCACAAAGCCCGGCTCGTCCTCTCCGAAGAGAAAACGAGCCGGACTCAGTCAAAGCAAACTTCACATACATCCCGCAGAAGGATGTATTAGAAGACCCTACTTAGCGTGGTTGGGCTTGCCACCGTGCGGCACGAGGAATGCCGACAGAAAGGCGAGGAACGCGGTCACGGCCAGCAGCATCAGACCGATGAAGTAGTTGTTCTCAGCCTGGTTGTAGGTTGCACCCATCACCAGCGGCGGGAAGAAACCACCCAGAGCGCCAGCAGCAGCAACCACACCGGACACCGCACCAACGTTCTTCGGATCAGCCGCACGAGCCACCCAGCCGAAGACCGAGCCGTGGCCCAGACCCAGAAGAGCAGCCATCAGGATGAAAACAGCACCATACACGTGCTCAGCATCAGGCTGGAACGCGGTAATAACTGCCAGGATCACCACACCACCCAGGGAGATGAGGGTGATAATCTTCGGACCGAACTTATCAGCCAGCACACCACCGAAGGGACGAGCAATCACAGCAGCAACCGCAAAGCCAGCCGCACGCATACCAGCGTCGTTAGCGTTGAAGTTGTAGATGTTGCTCAGGTAAGTAGGCAGGTAGTTCGAGAATGCCACGAACGCACCGAACACAACAGCGTAGAGGAAGCACAGCTGCCAAGTGGTCTTCACCTTGAATGCCTGAACAATCTTCGGCATCAGCGGAGTAACCTCACGGCCGATGGTTGCCGGGGAATCCTTCAAGAAGAAGAAAGAGATAGCAGCGGTTACAGCACAGATAACAGCAATCAGAACGTGAGTCTGGAAGTAACCAATACCCTGCACCAGGCGGGGGGTAGCGAATGCAGAAATTGCAGTACCCACCATGCCGGCACCGAACACACCGGTCGCAAAACCCTTCTTGGAAGCGTCATACCATGCGGAACTGAAGGGAATACCCACAGCGAACACGGTACCCGCAATACCCAGGAAGAATGCCACAACAAGCAACATGGGCAGCGAGTTCATCTGACCAGCAACACCAACCAGGAAGACCAGGGGTGCGCTAATCGCCAGAACAGCGGTGAACATAATACGACCACCGTAGCGGTCAGTCAGACCACCAACGGGAATACGGCCGATAGCGCCGATGAAAATCGGCATAGCAACCAGAAGGCTGGTCATACCAGCGTCCAGGTGCATCTGCTTTGCGTACATCTTCGCCAGCGGGCCAACGATGGTCCATGCCCAGAAACCAATGGTAGAGACGAAGGTAGCCAGCAGAACGTTACGGAGCTGACCATTCTTTAGGTCGTAGCTCGGTGCAGCAGGGGTGCTCATATTTCCTCTTTTGCAATATGGATATGTGTATTAGCGGTCGGCGCGCTCACGCGGGAGAGTACCAACCGGATCCCAACCTCGACGTGCACCAACACGCTGGCCGCCACGAGAGCGGTACACGGTGTAGGGGCGGAAGAGGTAGTGCAGGGGCACAGTCAGTGCATGCACCAGGCGGGTAAACGGCCAAATGATGAACAGAACCATAGCCACCACGATGTGAATCTTGAAAGCCACAGGAATATTCACCATCAGAGCCACCTCAGGGTGGAAGTAGAACAGCGAACGGAACCACACAGAAATGGTCTCACGGTAGTTGAAGTGAACCTCGTGACCATTCACCGGAGGCAAACCACCCGAGGGGTTCACTGCCGAAATTAGAGTAGCCGCAGTACCGGCGAGAATCACCAGAACCAAAACGATATACATGAAAACGTCATTACGAGTGGTAGCCGAACGCACACGAGAGTTCGAAGCGCGGCGACCAATCAGAACGAACATACCAACAATGGTTGCGACCGCAGCAACAGAACCGCCAACCAGCGCCACAATGTGGTAAGTGTCTTCCGAAACGACCAGGTCGGTGAATGCCTTAGGCACCACCAGACCACCAACGTGGCCAAGGAAAACGGCCGCAAGACCGTAATGGAACAGGGGCGAAGCGATGCGCAACAGCTTCGATTCATAGACCTGGGACGAGCGGGTAGTCCATCCGAACTGGTCAGTACGGTAACGCCAAATGGTGCCACCAATCAGAATGACCAGTGCAACATAGGGCAGAACGCCCCACAGCAGGATGTCAACAATACCCGGATCGACTACAGCCTGTGCAGCATGTCCTGCGTTCTCAGAAGCAAGTACGTACACGTGTTGTCTCCTCACAAGGGATAAAACTAGTTAGAACGAGCCGAAGCCTGCTGGAGCAGCTGATGATCAGCGTAGCCATTCAGGCCAACAGTCTCGACGGGAGGGCCGTAGCCAGCCATCTTCTGGACCTCCTCCTGAGTCTGCGGAGAGACGCCAGGAAGGGTATCGCAGATGCTCTGCAACAACCCGTAGTGGGGCAGATTTCCGTCCTTCATGGACAGACGAAGAAGCTCAAGGGACGGACGGTACGCCTGCAAAGCGGAACGGCCCTTACGGCGATCCACCAACGCACAGAACTCCAGCACCAACGGCAGGTAGTCCGGAAGCTCACCATTCAAAACGGTCAACATACCGGAGTCGCGGTACATCTGCTTGAAACGCAGAAGAGTCTCACCACGGCGGCGGGTATCACCATCGGTCCAGTAGGACAGATGTAGAGAATGACGACGCGAAAGGTCGTACTCCTGCACGTACTCGGACTGCACATCCTCCAGGTCCTTAGAAGTCAGCCACTGCTGAACCGCATCAACGGCAGCAATGAAAGCCTCATCCTGGGTGGAAGCGGTAATCTCCACCAGTTCAGGCAGAACCTTCAGAGTCTCCTCATCGGGGTAGCCCAGGAGCATACCGCTCACCTGGTAGATCACCGAGTCCTTATCCTCGCCGGGACCGTAATCGATATCAAACGGGTTCTCCGGCTGAGCCGGCTCCGAGACAGTAGCCTCGGAACCGGCCTTACCCATGAGCTTGGAAAAGAATCCAGCCACTTATTACTTCTTTCCGGTGGTATTCGGGAAGAGGCCGTCAGGACGGGAAGAACCGTCCCAGCTGAACAAGCTGACCTTGTTGTTAGCCTCGTAGACACCGGTGGACACGGGGGTCGGGCGACCCTCCATGTCGTTGAACGCATCGCCGTACATGCCGGGTCCGCCATCCACGCTCAGGGAGCAGCCCATTTCCTCAAGGTTGTGGGCGTCTTCCATGTGAGCCTTCGGAATGACGTAACGCTCGTTGTACTTAGCGATAGCCATCAGGCGGTACATCTCGTACACCTGCTGACCAGTCATGCCAACTGCCTGAGCAATCTCCTCGTTGCCTTCGCCACCGAGGTTGATGTCACGCATGTACGAACGCATCGCAGCCAGGCGGCGCAGAACGTTAGTAACAACCTCAGTGTCACCAGCGGTGAACAGCTCAGCCAGGTACTCAACCGGAATACGGAGAGACTCAATAGCGCCGAACAGGTTGTTGCTGTTCTCTGCATCGTGGCCCTGCTCCTTGAGCAGGTCAACAATCGGAGACAGCGGCGGCACGTACCAAACCATCGGCATGGTGCGGTACTCGGGGTGCAGGGGCAGAGCCACCTTCCACTCCTTCGCCAGCTTGTACACGGGCGACTTCTGAGCTGCAGTAATCCACGCATCGGGGATGTCGTTCTTACGAGCCTGCTCAATCACAGCCGGATCCGAAGGATCAAGCATCAGCGACAGCTGAGCCTCGTAGAGATCCTTCTCGTCCTCAACCGAAGCAGCCTCAGTCACGCGGTCTGCATCGTAGAGGAAGATACCGATGTAGCGCATACGACCAACACAGGTCTCAGCACACACGGTCGGAATACCAGCCTCAATACGGGGGTAGCAGAAGGTACACTTCTCAGCCTTACCCGTCTTGTGGTTGAAGTACACCTTCTTGTAGGGGCAACCGGTGATGCACTGACGCCAACCACGGCAACGGTCCTGGTCAACCAGCACGATACCGTCCTCAGCGCGCTTGTAGATAGCGCCGGAGGGGCAGGAAGCCATGCAGGAGGGGTTCAAGCAGTGCTCACAAATACGAGGCAGGTAGAACATGAAGGTCTGCTCGAACTCGAACTTAATCTTGTCCTCAGCCTTCTTGCGAACCTTCTCAACCAGCGGGTCCAGGTGACCGTACTCGGTCGCACCAGCCAGGTTGTCGTCCCAGTTCATACCCCACTCGACCTTGGTGTCCTCACCGGTGATGAGGGAGACCGGCTTAGCAGCCGGGAAGTCATCACCCAGAGGAGCACTGGTCAGGTTCTGGTAATCGTAGGTCCAGGGCTCGTAGTAGTCGTTCAGCTCGGGCTGAATCGGGGAAGCGAAAATCGTGAAGAGCTTCTGGAAGCGGTTACCGCTCTTGAGCTCCAGACGACCGCGCTTGTTCAGCACCCAGCCGCCCTTCCACTTCTCCTGATCCTCGTAACGGCGGGGGTAACCCTGGCCGGGACGAGTCTCAACGTTGTTGAACCAGACGTACTCGGTACCGGCTCGGTTCGTCCATGCCTGCTTACAGGTCACGGAGCAGGTGTGGCAGCCGATGCACTTATCGAGCGCCATCACCATAGCAACTTGTGCCATAACGCGCATTAGAAAGTTACCTCCTGGGACTTACGGCGACGGATGTACGAGACGATGTCTCGCTGGTTACCGGTCGGTCCAAGATAGTTGAAGGCGAACGCCTGGTGAGCGTAGCCACCAATCATGTGGGTGGGCTTCAGAAGAATACGGGTCACCGAGTTGTGAATACCACCGCGCTTACCGGTGACTTCAGACTTCGGGCTAACCATACGCTCCTGAGCGTGGTAGACGAAGCAGACGCCCTCAGGCATACGGTGAGATACAACCGCACGGCCCACGAAGACACCGTTGGTGTTCACACACTCAATCCACTCGCCGTCCTTGACGCCAATCTTGTCAGCATCCTGCGGGCTCATCCACGCAGTCGGACCACCACGGAACATGCTCAGCATGTAGTGGTTATCGAAGTACTGCGAGTGAATTGCCCACTTGTTGTGCGGGGTCAGGTAGCGGACAGCAACCGAAACACCATCGGTAGTACCGAGCTCAGGCTCGTTGTACAGGCCGGTCATATCCAGCGGCGGACGGTAAATCGGCAGAGCCTCGCCCATTTCGTGCATCCAGTCGTGGTCGAGGAAGAAGTGCATACGGCCGGTCAGGGTGTGGAACGGCTTCTTCTTCTCGATGTTGACGGTGAACGGAGCGTAACGGCGACCACCGGTCTCCGAACCGGACCACTCGGGGGAGGTCATCACGGGCTGCGGTGCGGCCTGGGTCATAGGGAAGGTGATACGACGTTCCTCGTTACCTTCTGCCAGGTCCATCAGGTGCAGACCGGTCTGCTTCTCAAGCTCCTTGAAGCCCTTGACAGCGACCTCACCGTTGGAGGTACCGGAAATCATGAGGATTGCTTCAGAAATCTTCACGTCGGTATCCAGTGCCGGACGGCCTGCGCCCTTACCGGAGTCCATCACGCCGAATTCCTTAGCCATCTTCGCGACTTCGTCCTTCAGGTCGTAAGTGATGAACTTGGTGGTTGCACCGAGCTTATCGAACAGCGGGCCAACGGTGGTGTACATGTCGTACAGTGCGCCGTAGTCGCGCTCGACGGTGACGAAGTTCGGCATGTTCTTGCCGGGTACGCCCACCATACCGGGGGTGTTCTTCCAGTCGGGTGCGTGACCGCCGGGCTGAGCAATCTGGCCGGGGGTGTCGTGCAACAGCGGGACCGAAACGATGTCCTTACGGACGCCGAGGTGCTTCTTAGCCAGGCGGCTGAACTCAAACGCCAGTGCCTTGAAGGTCTCGTGGTCGGTCTTTGCCTCCCACGGCGGGTCAATTGCCGGGGAGAACGCGTGCAGGAACGGGTGCATATCGGTCGAGGAGATATCGTGCTTCTCGTACCAGGTAGCAGTCGGCAGAACGATGTCAGACAGCAGGGTCGTGGAGGTCATACGGAAGTCCGAGGTGACCAGCAGATCCAGCTTGCCCTGAGGCGCGTCCTCAACCCACTTCACTTCGTTCGGCAGCTTCTCCGAGTCGGAGCCCTGGACGTTGTCCATGCTACCGACCAGGTGCTTCAGGAAGTAGCTCTCACCCTTAGCGGAGGAACCGAACAGGTTCGAACGCCACAGGGTCAGGGTACGAGGCCAGTTGACGGGGTTGTCAACGTCCTCAACGGAGAACTCCAGGTCACCGGAGTTCAGGCGCTGTGCAATGTAGTCCGCGTTCGAGGAAGCCTCGCCGCGTGCCACTGCCTGCTCTGCCTTGTCTGCCAGATCCAGCGAGTTCTCGGGGAACTGCGGGTAGAACGGCATCCAGCCCATACGGGTAGAACGTGCCACAACGTCAGCAGTGTGAACATCGCGCAGCTCGCCCTTAGCCAGCGGGGACTGCAGGTAGTCGGTGGAGTATGCGTCCTGACGGAACTGGTCAGTGTGCATGTACCAGAAGCCGGTACCGATCATGTGACGCGGCGGGCGGCTCCAGTCCAGAGCGTTCGCAATGTTGGTCAGACCGGTCAGAGGACGTGCCTTCTCCTGGCCCACGTAGTGAGCCCAACCGCCACCGTTACGGCCCTGGCAACCGGTCAGGTTCAGCAGAGCGAGGATAGCGCGGTAGGTGGTGTCAGCGTGGTACCACTGGCAAATACCTGCACCGAAGATGACCATGGAGCGACCGCCGGAATCCAGGGCGCTCTTGGCGAACTCGCGGGCAACGCGAATAACAGCCTCGGCGGGGACAGAAGTAATCTGCTCCTGCCATGCCGGGGTATTCTGAACGTTCCAGTCCTCGTAGTCCTTAGCCCAGGTACCGGGCAGACCCTCACGGCCCACACCGTACTGTGCCAGCATGATGTCGAAGACGGTAGTAACTTCGTGACCATCAACGTAGGTTACGGGCACGCCGCGGGTAATGACGTCGCCGTGGCCCTTCGGGTTATCGAAGGTCGGCATCTTAATCTCAACCGCTGCGGACTGGCCCTGAGGCAGGTCGCGAATCGACAGAATCGGCTTACGACCCTGCAAATCCAGGTTCCACTTGCCCTGGTCTTCCTGAGCGTAACGGTGACCCATGGTGCCGTTGGGCACGAAGACCTCGCCAGTCTCGCGGTCCATCAGGACGGGCTTGAAGTCAGCGTTCGGCTGCTCAGCCTCGCCAGCGAGCTTAGCTGCAGTCAGGAACTTGGAGGGAACCTTAATGCCGTCTTCACGGGTTTCCAGGGTGACCAGGAAAGGAAGGTCGGTGTAGGTCAGGGAGAAGTCCTCGAAGAACTCGACACGCTGGTCGACGTAGTTCTCCTTAAGGATGACGTGGCCCATCGCCATTGCCAGTGCCGCGTCGGTACCTGCCTGGGCGGGCAGCCACTCGTCAGCGAACTTGGTGTTGTCGGCGTAGTCGGGGCTCACGGTGACAACCTTGGTACCGCGGTAGCGGACCTCGGAGACCCAGTGAGCATCCGGGGTACGGGTCAGCGGAACGTTTGCACCCCACATGATGAGGTATGCAGCGTCCCACCAGTCGCCGGACTCGGGAACGTCGGTCTGGTCGCCGAAGACCTGCGGGGAAGCCACGGGGAGGTCAGCGTACCAGTCGTAGAAGCTGGTCATGACGCCACCGGCCAGCTGGATGTATCGAACACCCGCGCTGAAGGACGCCATGGACATTGCCGGAATCGGGGTGAAGCCGGTGTTACGGTCGGGGCCGTAGTACTTGATGGTGTGCACGTGAGCAGCAGCCATCAGCTCGAGAGCCTCAGCCCAGGTCGAGCGCACCAGACCACCCTTACCGCGTGCGTTCACGTAGCGTGCACGCTTGGCGGGGTCGGACACGATGGAGTGGAAGGCGTCCACGGGATCGTTGTGGATTGCCTTCGCTTCGCGGTACATCTCCAGCAGGAGACCGCGAACGTAGGGGTACTTAACGCGAGTGGGAGAGTAGGTGTACCACGAGAATGCTGCACCGCGGGGGCAACCGCGGGGCTCGTACTCGGGGCGGTCGGGACCAACCGAGGGGTAATCGGTTTCCTGTGCTTCCCAGGTGATAATGCCGTCCTTGACGTACACCTTCCAGGAGCAGGAGCCGGTGCAGTTCACGCCGTGGGTAGAGCGAACTTCCTTATCGTGGCTCCAACGGTCGCGGTAGAAGGCGTCACCTTCGCGGCCGCCTTCACGGAAGACGGCGCGGCCGTCTTCAGTCTCATCCCAGCGGGAGAAGAACTTACCGAACTTGATCAGCTGATCGGTAAGGGGGCCGTCCGGGCCCTTAATCTGTGATGCTTGTTCCATACTGCCCAATATATCGGAAATTTGGCATGGAAAATACGAGATAAAAACCTTGCCTAATTCATACGAAATAAGGGTGCTTTAGACCGTAAGCCAGGCGGAAATTCCACCCTCAAGCATGTACACAGAACGCTCCTCCAGGGGCGCTATTTCACGAGCCGCCTCAACCGTTCGGGTGTATCCGGTGCAGTAAATAACGATTTTCTGGGCATTTGCGGGGATTTTACGCTCAATCAGGGCTTTGAGAGAGTCATTTCGAGCCGCTTCAAGCAATTCAGTGAGGGGCAGGTTAATGGCACCGTCAATCGCAAAGGCATTGAACTCCACCTGCTCACGGACATCCAAAAGGGCAATATTTTCACCCGATGACATCTTTTTAAGGTCCTGAGCGCTCATCGAGCGGGGCTTCGAGTTGGCAGAATAGCTTGTAAAGTCCTGAGAAATATTACGAATTGTTACATGGTTTTTGAGCTTATGACTCATTTCTTGGGGCAAAACAGCACTTTTCTTAGGTACAGCTTGCACGCTAGCTACAAGAGGTATATATTCCCACCTTCCGCTTAATGCCGAGTATAGGCCAACCTCACCCATGAGTGGCTCCCCCACCCCAGTCAGCAGCTTCACCGCCTCCATGGCCATCGCAGCACCCACCACGCCAGCCATAGCACCCACCACGCCAGCAGTACTACACGAGGGCACACTACCGGCAGCAGGAGCCTGCGGATACAAATCCTCGTACACCGGACCACGACCAGCCCAAAACACACTCAGCTGCGCATCAAAACCAAGAATTGCAGCCCACACATGCGCAATCCCAGCACGCGCAGCCGCCGCAGACACCACATAACGCGACTCGAAATTATCGCTACCATCCAGCACCAGGTCAGCACCAGACAGAAGCTCATCAACATTCGCCTCCGTCAAACGCTCACGCACAGGCACAACCTCAATAAAAGGATTCAGCGAGCGCAAAGACTCTGCGGCAGACTCAGCCTTAGAATTACCCACTCTGGCGTGCGTATGAATCACCTGGCGGTGCAGATTCGAGGCATCCACGACGTCATCATCAACCACCACAATCTGACCGACCCCGGCACCCGCCAGGTACAGCAGCGCGGGAGCACCCAAACCGCCAGCACCCAGCACCACCACGCGTGCGCTCTTGAGCGCCAGCTGAGCCTCGTAGCCCATTTCGGGCAGAATCAGCTGACGAGAATAGAACGCACGCTCAGCGGCAGAGAGCTCGCCCGTGCCGGTTGAAGGCTGAGAAGACATAGGGATTCCTCGCGTCTAGTAGTAGAGGTGACTTGAGCTTTCAAGGAGAATAAGCCTGCCCAAGAGAAATCCCCCTGACAGGCTTATATAGAGATATCAGAATATTCAGAAGGCTAAGCAGGCGAAGTGTCCACACCAACCCACTCGATGCTTCCATCGAGCAGTTCCTGTTCCTTCCAAATCGGCACACGAGCCTTCACCCGGTCAGCCACCAGCTCACAGGCATCAAACGCGCGGCCGCGGTGAGCAGCCGCCGCCATCACGGTCAGAGCCGACTCACCAATAGCAATCGGACCCACACGATGCACAGCCCACAGACGCACACCGTCCAGCTCGGCGGCAACCTCGGCGGCAACCTCAGCAATATACTCACGAGCCTGCGGATGCGCGCTATAGGACAGCCCGCGAACCGCACTACCGTGATCATGGTTACGTACAATGCCGTCAAAAATTACCAGGGCACCCATGGCGTCGGTCATGACCTCAGCCTTAGCCGCAGCGTACAGCGGCTCCAGGGGCGCCTCCGTAATATCGGTGAACACCACGGTCGAGCCGCTCGGCTCAACACCGTGCGCACCCGAATGGTCCAGGGATTCTTCGTTCTGCGGCTTAGTGGTCATGGTAGTCCTCCATCTGACGGCAAATGTGCTCAACAAGCGGGTCGAGGGTTGCCACGCCGTCCTTCACGCCACCGCGCGAACCGGGCAGGGTCATCACGAAGGTGCGGTCAATGACGCCCGCCACGCCGCGTGAAAGCACCGCCGCGGGAATGTTCTTCAGACCGTTCATCCAGAAGGCATGCATAACGCCGGGAACTTCCTTGTCCAGGTGGGGGCGAACCGCCTCCACGGTCTGGTCGTCAGAGTTCAGACCGGTACCACCGCTGGTCAGGATGAAGGTCGGCAGGTTACCGTTCTTCTTACCTTCGGTCACCAGGGTGTTGAAGTACTCGACAATATCGCGGTCTTCAATGACCACGGCATCCGGGGTGTCGAAGCCGCGCGAGCGCAGCCACTCCACGGCGATGGGGCCGGACTTATCCTCGTACACGCCGCGGGCTGCGCGGGTGGAGGCGACAATAACCAGACCGGTGAGGTTCTCGGGCATGGTGTAGTCTTCGCTACTCATTGGCTTTCCTTTTCTGTATCTATCAGGTGACGGTGGGATCGGTGGGGGGCGGTGTGCCGCCGTAGCTTAAGATTCCTCGCGGACGGACCAGTCGCCGGACTTGCCGCCGCTCTTCTCCAGAACACGGATATCGGTAATGACGGCGTACTTATCGACTGCCTTGATCATGTCGAAAACGGTCAGTGCCGCCGAGGAGACGGCGGTGAGCGCCTCCATCTCTACACCGGTGACGCCGCGGGTCTTCACGGAGGCTTCAATACGCACAAAGTCGGTGCCGCGCTCAAAGTCCACCGTAATCTTGCCCAGGGGCAGCGGGTGGCAGAGGGGAATGATTTCCGGAGTGCGCTTAGCACCCATAATGCCCGCAACGCGTGCGACGGGAAGGGCGTCACCCTTGGGCAGGTCAGCGTCAAAAATCATGGCAATCACGTCTTCGCGGGTGCGCACGGTCGCCTCAGCCAGGGCGGTTCGGGTGGTGACCGACTTCTCCGTAACGTCCACCATGTGTGCTGAGCCGTCGGCGCGCACGTGGGTCAGTTCCTGGTTGGGCTGCGAGGTAGAGGTCATCGTTTCTCCTGGCTTCTGCGCGGTATTCTTCTGCCGCGAATCGTTACTTAGTGTGAGTCTCAATTATTCCTTGTCGTTCGACCAAGGAACAATGCGGGGATGTTGCCCCTAGTTATCGGTGAGGCGAATGCGGTGGTAGGGTACCGCCTCTCCCCCGGTGTAGGTGGTTCCGGGCGCCAGCTCGATGAGCACATCCGCCTGAGCGGCGCGGTGCAGTAAGTGCGAGCCTGAGAGGATGTCCGGGTAGAGCTCCACCCGGTAGGTTCCGGGTTCCACCTCGACCATGGCGAGGGTGCCACGCAGGAACTGGCGCTTGGTCGCCGGTGCGGTGAGCGGGGTGTCGGTGACGAGCACGCCTCGCGGTGCATTGTTCAGGGTTGCCTGTTCGGAGGCGACCGCGTAGGGCACGCCGTAGGGGCCGCCAGCACGCAGGTAGGGGCGCAGAATTAATGCGTACGAGATGAGCGTGCTTACAGGGTTTCCGGGGAAGGAAATCATGGGCACGCGGTGGCCCTTGAAGTCGAGCAGGTTCACGCCCTGGGGGCCGCCGGGCTGCTGGCTGACGTGGCCGAACCAGGAGACGGGCACCAGGATATCGGCTTCGTGTGCCTTGGCGATGGCGTTGCGGACCACCTCGTATTTACCGTGGCTGATACCGCCCGAGGTGATGATGATGCCCGGTTTGAAGCTCTCGTATTCTGCCGTGAGGCGGTGCAGTAGCTCGATAGGATCGTCACCGATAGCGATGCGTCGCACCTCCGCTCCGTCTTCTCGGAGCATGGCGGTGAGCATGGGGCCGTTGGCGTCAAAAATCTGGCCCTGAGCGAGTTCCTGAGTGGTGGCGCTTCCGTCTTCTTCAACGCCGGAGAGGATCTCGTCGCCGCCGGTGCACACGAGCACGCGGGGACCCGCCGCGACGGTCAGGCGCGCATAGCCCTGGGAGGCGAGCGCACCAAGCAGGGCGGGGGTGATGCGTTCACCAGCACGTGCAAGGACCTGTCCGGTGACGACGTCCTCGCCGCGGCGACGGACGAACTGTCCGGGCTTGCCGGGGGCGAGTTTGACCTTTTCGCTGGGACGGCCGAAGGATTCGGGTAGGTCAGGGTATTCGATGCGTTCGGACTGTTCGACGGGGATGACGGCGTTGTAGCCCTTGGGCATGGGCGCGCCGGTCATGATGGGGTAGGTCAGGTCGTCGGAGGAGCGGGAACGCTGGAGAGGTCGGCCTGCGGGGATTTCACGTCCGACGGTAAAGATGCGGTCTTCGCGTTCTGCGGCTTCGGCGGTGAGGGCGTAGCCGTCCATTTGGGAGTTGTCGAAGCTTGGTACGTCCATGCGTGCGGTGACATCTTGGGCGAGGATGCGTCCTGCCGCGTGGTAGAGGGGAACCGTTTCTGCTGTGCCAATAAAGACTTCGCGTAGCAGTAGCGCCAGGTAGGCGCGGTATTCTTCGGTGCTGGGGGTTCCGTTGAATTCGGGGGAAATCATGGCGGTTCCAATCGTGCGGCGGCGGTTATGACTAGTGTATGTGTGTGTTTGTGGGCTGGTAAATGGAGCTTGTCCTAAGGCTCTCTGCATGCCAGGGTGGGTGGGGTGAGCGGCGGGGTAGCTTATCGGGTGCTTTCGCGTAGTTTTTTGAGGGCGCGGATTAGGCCGAGGACCCCGAAGATTCCTAGGTAGAGGCTGATGAGTATCAGGGCGCTTCCGAGGGCGCTGGGGATGTCGCTGCTGTTGATGGCTAGGTCGATGGCGAGGGGTATGGTTTGGGTTTTGCCTTGCACGTTGCCGGCGAAGGTGACGGTTGCGCCGTATTCGCCGAGGGCGCGGGCGAAGGAGAGCAGGAAGGCGGTGGCGAGGCCGGGCGCGGCGAGGGGCAGGAGCACTTTGAAGGTGATTTCTGCGGGTTTAGCGCCTTCGACGAGGGCGATTTCTTCGTATTCACGGGGAATAGCCTGCAGGGTGGTGACCGCGGTGGCAACGAAGAAGGGTAGGGCGACGAAAACCTGGGCGACAATCACTGCGTTGGGGGTGAAGGGGATGGAGATTCCTGCCTGGTAGAGGTAGGTGCCGATCATGCCTTTGCGTCCCCAGAAGAAGAGCAGCCCGAGGCCGGAGACAACCGGGGAGAGAATCACCGGGGTGTAGATGATGGCGTAGAGAACTGACCCGAATCGGTGTAGCCGCGAGCGGTTGAGCACTTTGGAGAGCACGAGCGCCAGGGGTGCACCGAGAAGCCCGCAGATGAGGGTGGAGACGGTGGCGGTGCTGAGTGAGAGGTTCGCCGCCCCGAGCACCTGCGGGGTGAAGATGCTGCCGAGCTGGTTCCAGGGGATGTTGAGGAATAGCCCGAGGAGGGGTCCGGCAATGAGGAAAATACCCAGCGACGCCGGAACCAAGAAGAGCACGGGCACGGAGGCGAAGAGTCTGTTTCCGGGTGTGCGTGAGGTTCCGGCGTTGCGGCGGGTAGCGGTAGTGTCTGTCATGGGTGGTGAGACGCGGGTTGTTCCCTACTGTGTTGAATTACTTTGCGGTGCTGAAGCCGTACTCGGTGAGAATCTTCTTCGCCTCATCGGAGTTCTTCAGCCATTCGTTGAACTTCTTCGCGGTCTCGGAGGAGGAGCCGGTCTTGCTGAGCGCTGCGGGGTATTCGTTGCGTTCCACGTCGGTCAGTTCGACGGAGCCGAGGTTGACGCCCTTTTTCTTGGCGGCGGCGAGGTCGGTGGTGTAGATGAAGCCCGCATCGGCGTTACCGGTGGTGACCTTGGTTGCTACGTCGGTGACCTTGCTTTCGGTGGTTGCGTTCTTGAGGGTGATGTCGTGCTTCTTCAGTTCCTGGTGGGCGATGGTGCCGCAGGGGACTTCTTCTTTGCAGACTGCGACGACGCCGTCGGTGGTCTTGAGGTCGTCGAGGCTGTTGATTTTGCCGGGGTTTCCTTCGGCGGTGACAAGCACGAGCTTGTTGGTGACCAGAACGTTGGTTTCAGAAGCCGAGAACTGGTCGAGCTTCTTTGCTTTGTCCATGTTCTTGGTGTCTGCGGTGATGAGCAGGTCGGGGGTTGCGCCCTGCTCAATCTGGTTGACGAGCTTTGCGGAGCCTTCGTAGACGAAGGTAACGTCCACGCCGGGGTTGGCGGCTTCGTATGCCTTTTCGAGGTCTGCGCCGGCGTTGTTCAGGGAGGCTGCAGCGAAGACTTCGACCTTGCCGGAGGCAGCCTGACTACTCGATGCGGAGGCAGTGGACGAAGAGGAGCTCTGGGTGGCGCCACAACCGGTGAGGGCGAGGGTTGCTGCGGCGAGCGCGCTGAGGGCTGCGAGGGGGCTCTTCATGAAATTTGTTTCCTTTGTGGTTCGTACTCTTGCGGTGGTGAGGTGTTTCCCTGTCCGGGCTTTGTGTGACGTTTTGTGTACGTCCCTAGCTTGTACACGTTGTTTTCGTCATGGTGGTCTGCGGTGGCGCAGTTGTAACTTACCCTGCACACACTATGTGCGGGGCACCGGAACATGGAATAATCATATTGTCACCTGAAATATGCAAATTTTCCACATAGGTTTTACATGGCGTACACGGCAAATTCGGCTTCTTCTGAGCTCATTGCGGGCCCAATGTTAAGCACCTTATCTTCTGCGGAGGGTAATGGGGCTGCTTTTGTGACGCCCCAAAAATCTGAAAGTAGCGCAAAGACCCAGCGTAAACTCCCGAATATTACGAATAGCGGTCCGCTCTTGGACCGTTGGGGTCGCGTGGCGACGGATCTGCGTATCTCTCTGACCGATAAATGTAATCTTCGTTGCATTTATTGCATGCCGGCGGATGGTTTGCAGTGGCTTCCCAAGGAGAATCTGCTCTCCGCCGAGGAGATCGCGCGCCTTGCCGATATTGCGATTACTGAGCTGGGCGTGGAGGAGATCCGCTTTACCGGTGGCGAGCCGCTGGTGCGCGCCGATTTGGTGGACATTATTTCCCGTATCCATCAGGCGCATCCGGATGTTCCGCTTGCTATTACGACGAACGGTATTGGCTTGGAGAAGCGTGCCGCAGCCCTGGCGGAGGCTGGTCTGACCCGCATCAATGTTTCTCTGGATACGATTTGCCGTGAGACTTTCGCGGCTCTGGCTCGCCGCGACAAGCTCGATGCCGTACTCAAGGGTATTGACGGTGCTGCCGAGGCTGGCCTGTGGCCCATCAAGATTAATGCTGTGCTGATGCCGGGCCTGAATGATGATCAGGCTCCGGAGCTTCTGCGCTGGGCGTTGGCGGGTGGCTATCAGCTGCGTTTTATTGAGCAGATGCCGCTGGATGCCGATAACCGTTGGACCCGTGAGGGCACGATTACTGCCGCTGAGATTCGTGAGAAACTGTCGGCTGAGTACGTTTTGGGTTCGGTGGCTGAGGCTCGCGGCGACTCCCCCGCTCAGCTGTGGGAGGTGTACCCGCTCGGTACTGCCCTGGATGAGGCGGGCTTCCCGGCTGACGGCACCGAGTCGCTGGGCCGTGTGGGCATTATCGCTTCGGTGACCGAGTCGTTCTGCAATGCGTGCACCCGCACCCGTCTGACGGCGGACGGCAAGATTCGCTCGTGCCTGTTCTCTGACACTGAGACTGACCTGATGCAGCTTCTACGTTCCGGCGCTGACGATCAGCAGCTGGCTCTGCGTTGGCGTGAGGGCATGTGGTTTAAGCCGCGCGCTCACGGCAAGGAAGACGCTGACTTCGATATTGAGGAGTTCGCCAAGGCGAGCCGCTCGATGAGCGCTATTGGTGGCTAAAGAAGCTACCCTATTTATTAGCCGGATATACAGCCAAATATGCGTGGGACAAGGTCTTTTACTGGCACCTTACACCCCTGGCTTTCGGCTACCCTGCTCAGAGTTTAATCAAGGATTGAGGAGCATTATGCAGGTTCATTTTTTCGCTGCCGCGCGTTCTGCGGCGGGTACCGCGCAGCTGTCGGTGCCCCTGGCTGAGCTGTCGTCTGCAACTCTTGGCGTGCTGATTGAGCATCTGGGTCAGAGTTTGGAGGGTACGACCCCTTCAGGTCTGACTCTTGCGCAGGTCATGGAGCAGTGCTCGTTCCTGATCAACGGTGCCCGTTCTGATGCGCAGGCTCCGCTGCAGGATACCGATCGTGTGGACGTTCTGCCTCCCTTTGCGGGTGGATAATGCGGACGGATAAGATGCCCAGTTCTGAGCTTCCCGCTGAGGGTGATTTTTCGTGCGCCGCGGTCATTGTTGCCGGAGGCGCTTCTCGCCGCCTGAACCACGTTCCGAAGGCGTCTCTGTCTGATGGCACGAATACCCTGCTGGGTTGTGCCCTGGAGGCGGTGGCCGCCGCATCCCCGCGCGTGGTCGTGGGTCCTGAGAGCTTGCCGTTGCCGTCCCGGGTGTTGCGCACTCGTGAGGATCCGCCGTTTTCGGGTCCTGCTGCGGCGATTCATGCCGGCTTGGAGTGTATTGCGGCCGATTGCGAGCGCTCGCAGGTGCCTCTGCCTGAATGGTGTCTGATTTTGGGTGTGGATACTCCGCGTATTGCCCCGGCGGTTCAGCAGTTGATTGCCACCGCGCGGGCTGCCGAACAGGCTTCTGTAGGGCAGTCAGCCCCCACCGATTCTGAATCATCTGCAGGTTTCTGGGGTGTTGCTGAGGGCATCTATCAGCCCCTGGTGGGTATTTACCGTTTTGATGCGATCCGATCGGTCTTTTCGACCGGCACCACCGACGCTTCTGTTCGTTCTTTTTTGCGCCGTTTGAACCCGGTGGCGGTTCAGATGTCTGCCGCTGACACAGCCGATGTTGATACGTGGGAGCAGGCGCAGTCTCTCGGTTATACGACTTCGCTCTGGTCGAGTTATTAGCATCTGAGGCGCCCAGGAGCGCTAGTTGCCAAGCTACGAGTAACCTAGGTAGTAGGTTAGGGCTCTGGGCACCGCATTCGGTAGCATTTTTGAGCTCGCGCGCTGTTGCGCGTCCCGCACACACTTTTACGAGGTACGATGTCTCACCATATTCCTTCTGTTTCGTGGCAGCAGGCCCGCCAGATTCTGCATGAGCAGGGCCTGGACATTGCGCATCATGTGAAGACAGAGTCTTTGCCCCTGTTGGCGACGATTGGCCACTATTTGGCGGATGATGTTTATTCGATGATGCCGGTGCCCCATTACAGCTCTTCCGCGATGGACGGTTACGCTGTGGCGGGTGCGCCTCCGTGGCGTCTGGTGACGCCGGCGTATCCGGAGGATTCTCGCGCGAATATTCACCGTCTGACGGTGCCGATTGTTCCGGGTGAGGCGACTCCGATTCTGACGGGTGGTTTGCTCCCTGAGGGTGCCGAGGCGATTGTGCGTGAGGAGCATTCCCGCCTGTATGAGGGTGCGGAGGGTTCTTCTCGTCCGGGCATGGGTTCCCATTTGGAGACTCAGGCGAGCATTCATTACCTGGATATGGCGGAGGGTTTTGAGCCTCCGGCACCGGGTGCTGATATTCGCCATGCTGGTGCTGAGCTGGAGCGTGGCGAGCTGTTGGCGCGCCACGGTGACCGTGTGTCTGCTCGTATGGCGGCGTTTTTGGGCACGAATGGTTTTGATGAGTTGCCGGTGTATACTCCGATTCCGGTGCGTTGCGCGTTTACGGGTAATGAGGTCATTACGTTTGGTGTGCCTGCGCCGGGTCAGGTGCGTGATGCGTTTGGCGGCTTTATGGAGCATGCGATTATTTCTGCTGGTTGCGAGGCGCGCCCTTCGATTCGCTTGGCGGATGTTGAGTCTGAGTTCCGCACATTTTTGTCTACGTCGACGGCTCGCGTGTTGGTGTTTACGGGCGGGTCGAGCACTTCGGGTGTTGATTTGGTGCGTAAGGTGCTCAACGATATGGGTGCGACGTACCTGTTTGAGTCGGTGGATGTGCGTCCGGGTCATCCTGCGTTGGCTGCGCGTTTGCCGGTTCCGGAGACGGGTCCGAATTCGGGTCGTGAGCGTTTTGTGTTGGGTCTTCCGGGTAATCCTTTGGCTGCGTACACGGCTTTGTATTCGTATTTGCCGCCGCTTTTGGCTGGTATGAGGGATATGCCTCTTCCTGAGCTGGATTCGGCGGTTCTGGGTGATCCAGTGGATGCTTTGCGTAAGCCGGCGGGGGCTCGTCTGCTTCCGGTGTCGGTGCGTGATGGTGTGGCGTATCCTCTGCCGAAGTCGGCGTCGCATATGTTGTCCTCGTTGGCGGCGGCTACTCACTGCGCGGTGTTGGATGATTCTTCGGTGCGGGGTTCTGCGCATGAGGTGGGGGCTCGCGTTCCGATTATTCCGGTGCTGTAGACCGGCACGGCGAATCGGTGCGTTTGACAGCGCAGGGGAGACAGCACAGGGGAAAAGCGCTTTTTCTGGTTTTGAGGCCACGTCTGGTTTTTGAGGCCACGTTAGCCCCGGTGAAGAAGGTATAGTAGAGAGATATGTCAATCGTTTAGCATACCGAAGGGAGCCCCCGTGGCTAAGCCCAAACTCAGCGACGTTGCAGCCCTGGCGGGAGTCTCCCCCACCACGGTCTCCCGCGTGCTCAACAACCGCGGCTACCTGAGCGAAAGCACCCGCACCAAGGTCCACGAGGCAATGCGGGAACTCGGCTACCGCCCCAACGCCATCGCCCGCAGCCTGCAGGGCCAGCGCTCGCAGATGGTGGGCCTCATCTTCCCCACGGTCGCAAACCCCTTCTACGGGGAGATGGTGTACCGCCTCGAAAGTTACCTTGCCGAAGCAGGCTACCGGGTCATTCTCTGCAATAGCGATGACCACCCCGAACAAGAGAAGCGCTACCTGGAGATGCTTTTCTCCAACCAGGTGGACGGCATTATCAGCGGCGCGCACTCTGACGCGCTGGTGAATATTCCGCACGCCCAGGCTCCCCTGGTGACCGTGGACCGCCTCGAAAGCGGCTTTTACCCGAATGTCCGCTCCGATAATTACGGAGGCGCTCGCGCCGCCACGGAGCACCTCATCGCCACGGGTGCGCAGAATATTGTGCACGTGACATCAACCCTGGGTGAGCACAATGAGCGTCAGCGCGGATACCGTGAGGCAATGCTCGAAGCCGGACTCATGCCGGAGTTCCTGGAGCTGGGCTTCCGTCCTTCACTGGGTATTAAACGTGAGGTGCTCTACCGCTACCTTGATGAACGCGCCGATAGTCCGGAGCCGGTGGATGCGGTCTTTGCCTCCAACGATAATTACGCCGCGTTGGCGCTGGGCTGGGCGCGCGCACGCGCTATTCGTGTTCCGGAGGATTTCCAGGTGATTGGTTACGATGGCACGCAGAGCGTTCAGCTGCTCATGCCGGAGTTGGCGACCGTGGTTCAGCCGATTGAGGGCATGGCAGAGCGTACCGCGCAGCGTCTGCTGGAGTTGATTGAGCTACGGCAGGGAGAATCCGCCGAGGAAACTACTCCCCCGATGAGCCAACCTGAGGATGTACTCCCCGTTGAGCTCCATCTGGGGGCTACGGTGCGTTCCATCCCAGATCTGGATCAGATTCAGCCTGATATGTCTGCTCCGGATGAGCTCCAATAAGAAACTCGTCTTCTGAGAATAAAAATCCGCCCCACCGTGCGAGTGCTCACGGTGGGGCGGATTTTGTATATACATTTATCGGTTTTGTGAGCGTCCGGAAGTTTTAGGAGTTGCGCTGCACAATCTCGGTCGGGCCGATTCCGGGGTAGACCATGCCAACGGCGTGCGCCTTGGAGAAGATGCCGTGGAGCGGGCCGAGGGAGAAGAATCCGCGGCGCTCGTAGAGGCGTGCACTGTCGTAGGTCGATGCTTCGAGGTAGGCGGGGTAGTCGCCGATGCGTTCGGTACCGTAGTCGAGTAGCTGGGAGCCAATGCCCCGGCCACGATACTCTTCGAGAACACCAATGTTGAAGAGGTACCAGTGCTTGTACGCGGGACGGTACTTGAGCAGATGCAGCTCCATTAGGGTCGCCTTCAGCAGAGTCTTGCAGCCGAGCGCCTTGTAGTAGGCGCCAATCTGCTTGAGTTCGTTAGCGAAGGAACCTTCGTGGGATTCGGGGGTGTTCCAGAGGCAGACACCCACGATTTTTCCGGTGGTGTCGTCAATAGCAATGTCGATACGTCCGCGGCCCTGGAAGTTGCCGTAGACCTGCAGGGTCATGATTGCGCGGAGCTTGGCAAGTTCCTGTCGGCGGCTACCGCCTGCGATGACTGCCATCATGGCGGGATCTCCGTCGAATGCGGCAATCAGCACCTCGAGCGCATCTGCATATTCATGAGACTCGGCGGTGCGGACGGTATAGGAAGCTGAGGTCATATTCACCCTTTACAAAAGCTTGAAACTATACATAAATATTAGCTGGATTATTCACTCCTGGCTAATAAATTCTGCCTTATCAAGACATTTTTCATAGCCATGCATCGAATGTGTGCCAGCTTATATTGCACCAATATGCATAAATTTTACGAATATTTATTCATGTTATTTTTGCATTACTTTGCAGGAAAATTTGAACACCCCGCACCAGCTCTAGGAAGAGCGGTACGGGGTGTACATCACGTTGAGGTTATCTACTCACTAAGAGTGCAGACTATGCGTTAGCCTTTGCCTTCAGTGCAACCTTCAGGAGTGAATCTGCGCTGGTGACAGATGTGCCCGAAGCCTGGACATCCTCAACCGAGGCAGCTGCCTTCTTGGCATTGGTAATCACCATGGGGGTTGCCAGCGGGTAGCCTGCCGCCTTGATGGCGGGAATATCGAACTCGGCGATGACGTCGCCGCGCTTAACGGTGTCGCCCTTAGCAACCTTGGGCTCGAAGTGCTTGCCGTCGAGCTCAACGGTGTCCATGCCGATGTGCATCAGCAGATCCAGGCCATCCTCGGTGCGCAGACCGTATGCGTGGCCGGTGGGGAATGCAACGGTAATCTTGCCGTCAGCCGGCGCGTAGAGCTTACCTTCGGTGGGCTCCACTGCGGTGCCTGCACCCAGTGCGCCGGAGGAGAAGGTGGGATCCTTGACGTCAGCCAGCAGAACCACGGAACCGACCATATGGGAGCCGATTTCGACGCTCTCGCCAGCCTCAGTTGCTACAGCGGCAGCGGGAGCTGCAGCTGCTGCTGCGGGAGTAGCGGGAACAGGAGCGGCGGGTGCCTCAGCCTCCTCAGTGTTGCCAGCCTCAACCTTCTTACCCCAGATGAAGGAGGCAACGAAAGCGATGACGGTGGTCAGGATGAGGCAGCCGAAGAAGCCAGGAATACCAGCGCCAACAGTCGGTTCAATCGAGGGGAAGCCAAGGTAACCAGCAGCGCCCAGCTTACCCGCCTTAATTCCAAGAATAGAAGTAACCATCGAACCAATACCCGCGGAAACGATTGCAATGTAGAAGGGCCAGCGCAGAGCCAGGTTCACACCAAACATTGCGGGCTCGGTAATGCCGAGGAATGCGGAGGGTGCAGA
This sequence comes from Rothia sp. HMSC069C03, assembly GCF_001811075.1. Classification (NCBI taxonomy): domain Bacteria; kingdom Bacillati; phylum Actinomycetota; class Actinomycetes; order Micrococcales; family Micrococcaceae; genus Rothia; species Rothia sp. HMSC069C03. The sequence continues at coordinate 157,504 of NZ_KZ627137.1, read as the reverse complement.
TGCCGAAGCAATACCCTTGATCTTCTTGTTCTTGGTGGTCAGTGCGACACCGGCTGCGGCAGCACCCTGCGCCACGTTAGACATGGAGGCAACGACGAAGATGAAGGAACCGCCGGTTGCCCACAGGCTCATCTCGATGGGCGGGAATGCCTGGTGCATACCGGTCATCACGATGAATGCGTAGAAAGTACCGAAGATCAGACCGCCGAGCGGGCCAGCAACGGTGTAGAGCCAGTTAATACCTTCACCCAGCCAGGTACCCAGCTGGAACATCGGCGGACCAACCAGCAGGAAGGTCAGGAAGCCGGTAATAAGGATGGTGAGGGTCGGGGTGAAGATGAAGTCGATGGTTCCCTTGAGGACCTTGTGGAAGAACTTCTCAATGTGGGAGAGGATGAAGGCAACCAGCATGATGGGCAGCACGGTGCCCTGGTAGCCCGCCTGCTGAACCTGCAGACCGAAGAGGTTCCAGTACTTCATCGGGTCGGTGCCTTCAGCACCCGCCAGGGATGCTGCGACGTTGTAGCCATTCATCAGGGCCGGGGATACCATTGCGGCACCCATGGTCATACCCAGGTAGGGGTTACCGCCGAAGACCTTGGTGGCGGAGAAGCCGACCAGCACGGGCAGGAAGGCGAAGGGAGCTGCGGAGAGCAGGTTGACGATATCCGCGAAGTCAGCCCACTCAGGGAAAAGTTCAATAACTGCCTGGGGGCCAAAAATACCCTTAGAGGTCAGGAGGCTATTGAGCGCCATCAGCATACCGCCACCAACCAGCACCGGGATGAGCGGCACGAAGATGTCAGCAATGGTCTTGATGAAGCGGGAGACAATGTTGCCCTGCTTGGAGGCAATTTCCTTGAGCTCGTCCTTGGATGCCTCGGGTGCGCCAGCAGCGATGAGGTGCTTATGCACCTCGTTGACGTCGCCGGGGCCGACGATGATCTGGAACTGGCCAGCGTTGAGGAAGCTACCCTTGAGGTCTTCGTCGTTGTCGATTGCTGCCTGATCGACCTTGTCCTGGTTCTTCAGGACGAGGCGAAGGCGGGTTGCGCAGTGTGCGGCTGCAACAATGTTGCCGGCGCCACCGACGTCCTTCAGCACGCGCTGTGCCACTGACTTGTGGTCCACGCTCGCTCTCCTTTGTTTGGAGCACCACCGTATGATGCTTTGTGAATGGGGTGGGGCATATGTCTGTGCGTGTATGTCATGTGTATGTCATACGTTTGACATATTGGATGTAAAACATCCTATCACGGGAAAGTTCTTAAAAGCGAGGGCTCACCCTCCACACGGAGAGTGAGCACTCAGACATATTCAGAAATTACCGGAAACCACCCGCGCGGGCGGCTCCTAACGCTTAGAAAACGACTTAGAGACGACCATACTCCAGGGACAGCACCTCGCCACCGGTCAGGCGGACGCGACGCTTATCACCCTTGAAGAAGGTGCGAGCGGTCATAACCTCAGCACCCATGGACGCGACCAACTTGCCGCCCACGTACAGTTCGGTAGCCGAGCCATCCACCAGCAGATCAAACTCGCGAATCTTCGAACGCTTCAGGGTGCGGCGACGCAGGCTACCACCCTCGGTGTAGCGAGTACCGCCACGGTCCATCTGCACAAAGTCCTTATCCAGGACAATGCTCAGAGCCACGCCGTGAGTGTCCTTAATCTTCAGCTTCACGCGCTCATCAGAGACGTTCACACGGCCGCGCAGACGGAAGGTCAGGGCGTTCTTCAGCTCCACGAGCTTGCCCTTCTCCTCCTCACGGTACAGAGGCTTCATCTCCATCGCGTCATTCAGCTGCGGAACCGGACGCTGGAAAATCTTGCCGTTACGCAGGTGCAGCTCACGCGGGTAGGTGAACATGTGCACCCAGCGGTGAGTCCACGAGGGCAGGTCGTCCTGGGCTGCGTTGCCCAGCCACGCGATCATCACCGGGGCATCGCCGCTCACGGTGTGCGGTGCCTTCGGGTCAGCAGTCAGGCCGGTACCGGAGATAGTCTGCGGAGCGTAGAACTCGAAACCTGCATCTAGCTCGGTGAAGGGGGTCTCCACGGTGAACTTGAGGGTCTCGTTATCCAACGAACCAACAATGTAGCCGCTCTGGAAAATGTTGTTGTACTTCTCGCCGAGGGGCTCCATGCCCTGCGGGCTGAAAATCAGCACGTCGCGGATCTCGCCGGTCAGCTCATCGCGCATGCTCAGCAGGGAGGGGCACTCGTACATGTAGGTGCCCTTGAGGGTCTTGTCCTTGATGCCCAGCTCGCCGCGGAAGGTCCACTCGCGGCGATCCTTGGAGGTGTACACGACCACAGCGCCGGTCAGGTCCTCACGCTGAGCGCCAATAACCATCCACCATTCGCCGTTACGTTCAAAGACGTGCGGGTCACGGTAGTGCGCGGTGTAGCCCTTCTCTGGACCAGAAATCAGCGGGGGCAGCTGACGGGTCGGCTTCGCGTCCTCACCCGCAGTTGCAAGGATCTGGTAGGTTTCGCGGTTGCCCTTTTCGTCCTTCACGTTACCGGTGTAGAAGAACTCAAAACCGCCGGGAACCTTAATACCCGAGCCGGAGTAGCAGCCGTGCGAATCGTAGCGGCTATCGGGCACCAGGGCGGTACCCTCATCAGTCCAGTGGGTCAGGTCCTCGCTCACCGCATGACGCCAGTAGACCATACGCTCCGGATGCAGGGGCGAGTACTGGTAGAAGGCGTGGTAGCGCTTACCGTCGAAGACCAGGCCGTTCGGGTCGTTCAGGCGACCCACGGGAGGCGCCAGGTGCAGTGCCGGGTAATCGCGATCTTCACGAACACCGGCGCCGAAAGCGTCCAGAATCTGCTGTGCTTCAGCCGCCAGATCGCGGGCGGGTCGCTCGGTCGCGCTCTTCTTCTTTTTCTTCTGCTCGCTCATGTCTATCCGCTTTCGTGCAAAGGAATGTCTGGGTTGTCTCATCCCATCATACGGCACCTCTGACCCGTTGCCGGGCTCTAGGAGAGAGGAACCACAATGCTCTCAGCCTCTCTCATCCGGGGCACAGTGCGGTCACAGCGGCTTATACCGCCGTCCGCCGAGTATATGGCACATACCCCGTTTGCTACAGGAGAAAAAGGGCTGATACGGCAAAACCCGCCGCCTCACCCAGCATAGTGGGGCGAGGCGGCGGGTGCCGTTAAATGCCGCGGGGCGGCGCATCCATAAGATGCACCGCCCGCGTAAGAATCGAGAAGAAGTCGATTACTTGAGGGTGATGGTTGCGCCAGCAGCCTCGAGCTGCTCCTTAGCCTTCTCAGCGTCTTCCTTGGAAACGCCCTCGAGCAGAGTCTTGGGAGCGCTGTCAACCAGGTCCTTTGCTTCCTTCAGGCCGAGGGAGGTCAGGGCACGAACTTCCTTGATCACTGCGATCTTCTTGTCGCCAGCGGACTCCAGGACAACGTCGAACTCGGACTTCTCTTCAGCAGCCTCGCCTGCTGCGCCGCCTGCTACAACTGCAACGGGAGCAGCTGCGGTGACGTCGAACTCTTCCTCGAATGCCTTGACGAACTCGGAAACCTCAACGAGGGACAGTTCCTTGAATGCTGCAATGAGTTCTTCGATGGACAGCTTAGCCATTGTTTGGCTCCTTCACTATCTGGTGCGGGCTGACGCCCGCGGTGTAAATCTTCAGTACCTACCCGAGAGGGTCGGTCAAATTTAGGGTGCGTTACACGCTATTCGCGTTCACGCTGCTGAGTATCTCAGCGCTGGTGCAGTAGCACGAAAGGGGCTTATGCCTCTTCCGAAGCCTCCTCGGCAGCAGCGGGAGCTGCGCCTTCCTGCTCCTCCAGCTTGACGCGCAGTGCGTCCACAACCTGTGCGATGCGTGCGATGGTAGCCTTTGCACCACCTGCAACCTTGGACAGCAGAACCTCGCGGGATTCCAGGTCAGCGTAGCGCTTGACGTCGTCCTCGGTCAGAGCGGCACCTTCGTAGTAACCGTTCTTCACAATCAGCTGGGGGTTAGCCTTGGCAAAGTCACGCAGGCCCTTAGCAGCATCAATCAGGTCGCCCTTGATGAATGCCAGTGCGGAGGGACCCTGGAGGTGGCCTTCGAATGCGTCGATGCCAGCTTCCTTAGCTGCGATAGCAGCCAGCGTGTTCTTCACCACGGCGTATTCGGTCTCTGCACCGAGTGCGCGGCGCAGCTCCTTGAGCTGTGCAACAGTGAGACCGCGGTATTCGGTCAGGATGACTGCGTTCGAAGCTTCGAAGAGTTCCTTCAGCTCGGATACTGCAGCGATCTTTTCCTGAGTCGCCATGGTAGTTCCTTCTTCCGATTCTTGTAAGGTCGCCGGTAGAGCCTCGAAGCATTTATTACAAGCAATAAAAAATGCCCCGACGCGTAGGCGTACGAGGCACGATAGACGGCACCCTAAATCAGGGCAACGACTATTCACTTCGAGTTACCTACGCGGGCGGCGATTTCTAGTGAAATCTGCTCTTATCAGAACTCTGTTCTTCGTCTCCACCGAGGTGGCGATAAAGGACATAGTTCTAGACCGGCGGTCTTTGGTTCATTCATCATCTCAGGTTAAAGCCCGAGTCGCAAGTTAAAAACGTGATTAAGCGGGATTAATCACTTAAAGACCCCTTTTAAGCCAAATAACCGCTCTTTCTCCCACCTAAAAGGCCCGATTGAAAGGCCCAGAAACCGTGTTCTAGAGGTAAAAGCGCTTTCCGCCCGAGAACAAGAAGCAGCGCTCCGCCGCCACCCCCAGGTGCACCCGCTCACCTGCACCCAGGAAGGTACTGTTCGGGGAGGTGCCGCTCAAGGAGCCGCCCTGCGCATCCGAGATAAAGAACTCAAGCTCCTGACCGGCACGCACTCGGGCACTCAGCTCAGAATCCGCCGAAGCCCGCCGAGATTCCAGAGGCAGGGACACAGCTTCCACCAGACGCGCACGGTACAGCATGCCACCCACCAGATGGCGGCTGCCGAGCACTTGCACCGGCAGAGCATGAGCAGCGTCTGCCGCCACAGGGCACAGAGCGGTCGCACGAATCGCCAACTCGCACCCAACAGGAAGCGACTCCGAATCCTCAAGGGCCAAAAGGTTCAGCGCAGGTGCCGCCAAAAGCTTCGCCACCTGCAGAGTATGCGGATGCGCCAGCAGTCGCTCCGGAGTGTCTACCTGCACCAGGTAGCCAGAATCCATGACCGCCACCCGTTGCCCCAGCATGAGCGCCTCATTCTGATCATGGGTCACGTACAGGCCCGTAAAACCGTAACGCTCATGCAGGCGCACAATATCGGCACGAATACTCGCACTCATCTGCTCATCCACACTCGCCAGCGGCTCATCAAAAAGAACCACCGGGGCACGACGAATCAAAGCACGCGCAATACCCACACGCTGAGCCTGACCACCCGACAGTTGCGAAGGCTTACGGGACTCCAGCCCCTCAAGTTTCAAAGCCTCCAGCAGCTCACGGTAGTAGTCCATATCAACCCGACCGGCGAACGCGCCCAGCCGGGTCGGAAACAGAATATTGTCCTTCACGCTCAGGTGCGGGTACAGAATAGGGCGCTGAAACACCACCCCCACCGAGCCGCGTTCCAGAGGCTGACCGGCGTAGGTCACCCGACCGGCGCTCGGCTCCTCAAGGCCGGCAATAATACGCAGCAGGGTCGACTTACCCGTGCCCGAAGAACCAACCAGAGAAATCAACTCACCGGGGTGCACGTCCAAGTCAATCTCATTCAGAACCGTCGTATCGGTGCCGAAGGTCTTAGCGACACCTCGAATACGCAGGTCTTCAAAAGGCTCCGCCGCGGCAGAAGAGTAGGATGCAGAAGTCATTCCCCCATTATCGCCGAAACTTGTGCCCTGCACGGGTTCAGAAGATAAGCGCCGTCATAAACAAACGCCTCAGCCTGCACGCCGCCTGTCTGGAGAAAGACCACACAGGAAAGCCCCCCCCCAACAAGAAAGATTAGGCATGGCAAAGCCCCGGACCACGCATCCGGGGCTCACACCATATGCCTAAAAATGCCTCAAGCAGCAAGAGGACCCTAGCGCCGACCCACCAGCAGACGCCCCTGTGACGCCACATACGCCACACCGCCCCACAGGAAGACCAAGAAACCGGTACCAATCACCATCAGCACAATACCCAGCGGGTTCAGCACGTTCGCGGCGCTCAAATGCACGCCGGTAGAAACCATTGCACCCATACCGAAGGAGAAACCCCACAGGCTCATGGAGAAGCCGCCCTCCATAATCCAGGGCAGCAGGCGCATCAGGAAAATCAGCTGCAAAATGCCGTAACCGGTCATGATGAGGAAGAACCAGTCCACCGTGCCACCATTAGCCGCCAGGTACGCGTTACCTCCCACAAACGGCGGAGCCAGCTGCACACCCATCAGGCCGCGCTCACCAACGTTCATCGGAGCCAGGTTACGCAGACGATTCAAAATTGCAGACTCCACGCTAAACCACGAAATCAGGCCCGCGCCGAAGAAAAGCATCGCTGCGTCCTTCCAACCCATCATGCCCATCGCGGTTGCCGTCGCAAAGTTCGTCGCAACCGTCGGCAGGTACAGTACCGGGGTGGTCGCCTCCGCCACGTGGGTACCGCGCCACATACCCGCAATGCGGTGGGAGGCAAAGTACAGCTGCCCCAGAGCACCAAGAACCGCCAGGGCGTAACCCAGGTAGGACAGGTACGGGAAGACCGTCGCGCCCATCTGCGCGGTCGTCGCCGGAATCAACGAAAAGAAGCAGCATCGTACCGGATGTGCCCACTGCTCCCGCAACCACGGGCGGAAATTCAACACCGCAACAACCATAGCGGCAATCAGAATCAGCCACACCACAGTGGCGAAGGCAAGAATCGCCTCACCCACCCAGGCGGAAGCCATATCCGCGGAGGCGGCGGCACGCCATGCCGCACCCAGGGCACCGGTACCCAGTGCCATCGCGAAGTAGTTGACGGGAATCGGGAAGGGACGGGCGGTAGCCTGCGCCGAGGGAGTCGAAGAAGCCGATAAAGGCTGAGTCATGGATAAATCCTTGAGGTCTGCTTGAGCCCGCGCATCAGGCGAGCTGAACTAGGCTGATAAGAACGAAGTGTGTGCGCTGTTTATTCTAACGGGCTCGCCGCAGATATATTCCAGAACATACAGACAGAGATGCAGAAGAGCAGGCATAAAAAATCACCCCCGACGCCTAAACGCCGGGGGCGACTACTAGCTCATGCTAGAAGCTACAGGTGCATACCTTAGGCAGCAACGGCAGCCGGATCAACGGGGATGCCGGGGCCGAAGGTGGTAGCAACGGTTGCCTTGGAGATGTAACGGCCCTTAGCCGAAGAGGGCTTCAGACGGTTAACCTCTTCCAGAGCTGCCTGGAAGTTCTCCTCGAGCTGCTCAGCGGTGAAGGAAGCCTTACCGATGATGAAGTGCAGGTTGGAGTTACGGTCAACGCGGAAGTCGATCTTACCGCCCTTGATGTCTGCAACAGCCTTTGCAACATCCATGGTCACGGTACCGGTCTTGGGGTTCGGCATCAGGTTACGGGGACCCAGGATCTTACCCAGGCGGCCGACCTTGCCCATCATGTCGGGGGTTGCAACCGCTGCGTCGAAGTCAGTCCAGCCGCCAGCGATCTTTGCGATCAGCTCGTCGGAACCAACGTAGTCAGCGCCAGCTGCCTCAGCCTCAGCAGCCTTGGGGCCTGCTGCGATAACGACCACGCGAGCGGTCTTACCGGTGCCGTGGGGCAGGTTCACGGTACCGCGAACCATCTGGTCTGCCTTACGGGGGTCAACGGACAGACGCATTGCAACCTCAACGGTTGCGTCGGTGTTGGTGGAAGAGGTTTCCTTCGCCAGGGCAACTGCCTCAGCGGGGGTGTAGAGCTTACCCTCTTCAATCTTGGCTACAGCTGCCTTGTACGCCTTGCTGCGCTTTGCCATCTGCTTTTCTCCTTATGCAGTTGTGGTCTCGTGAGCCGCGCTCGGCTCTGCCACATCCCGTCCATACGACGGGCATTTACAAGTTCTGTGTAGAAAAATCTACGGTGCCGATTACTCGGCTATTCGGCGAACCGAAATTACTCGACGGTGATACCCATGGAACGAGCGGTACCTGCGATGATCTTGGAAGCAGCATCCAGGTCGTTTGCGTTCAGGTCGGGCATCTTGGTCTCAGCGATCTCGCGCACCTGAGCCTCGGTCAGCGAACCAACCTTGGTGGTGTGAGGAACAGCGGAGCCCTTAGCAACGCCAGCAGCCTTCTTGATCAGCTGGGAAGCCGGAGGGGTCTTGGTGATGAAGGTGAAGGAGCGATCCTCGTAGACGGTAATCTCAACGGGGATGATGTTACCGCGCTGCGACTCGGTTGCAGCGTTGTATGCCTTGCAGAACTCCATGATATTCACACCGTGCGAGCCCAGTGCGGGGCCAACGGGGGGAGCCGGGTTAGCGGCGCCTGCCTGGATCTGCAGCTTGATGAGGCCAGTGACCTTCTTCTTGGGAGCCAATGTAGGGTCCTTTTCTTAGCTGGGAACCGACGCACAGGAGCGTACGCCGGCAAGACGGTGACCGTGGCGCGGTCACCCGTGCATCCGCATGAAAGCGTGACATGCGCATACACAAACCAACATTCTAGCGTTAATCAGCGACTTAATCCAGCGCCAGCTAGCAGAAAGAGTAAACCTCACCTGCACAGCCGCCGCCGGCTATACAGCCGCTACAAAATATGAGCCCCACACCGAAGTGCGAGGCTCATATTCACACGCTAAAAACGTTAAATCTTTTCGATTTCGGTGAAGCTCAAGGTCACCGGGGTGTCGCGGCCGAAGACGGAAATCATCACGACAATCTGCTGGGACTCGCCCTTAATCTCCGAAACGGTAGCGTCCATACCCTCGAAAGCACCGGACTTCACGCGGACGTTCTCGCCCACCGTGTAGTCGGACTCGATAACGGGCTTGGAAACAGGCAGGCCCTGGCTCTGCTGCTGCTCTTCGAAGACCGGCAGGAGCATGTCGAAAACCTCGTCCATGCGCAGCGGGACCGGGTTGTACGCATCCTGACCCACGAAGCCAGTCACACCGGGGGTGTGGCGGACAACACCCCACGAGTGGTCGGTCAGTTCCATACGCACCAGAACGTAACCGGGAACGCGCACGCGGCGGACGGTCTTCTTCACGGTGTTCTTGAACTCAACCACGGTCTCCATGGGAACCTGAACCTCGAAGATCTCATCTTCAGCTTCCAGGTTCTGGATACGGGTCTCGATACCGGTCTTCACCTTGTTCTCGTAACCGGAGTAGGTGTGCACCACGTACCAGTCGCCCATCTGACGGCGCAGCTTGGACTTGAATTCTTCCAGAGCGTCGACTTCCTCAGCCGCCTCAGCAGCTGCTTCAGCTACCTCGACAGCCTCGGTAGCTTCCTCAGCCTGCTGCTCAATAGCCGCAGACTCCTCAGTAGCCTCAGCAGCGGCTACCTCGACCTCTTCAATCTCGGATACCAGTTCCTGCTCGGACACGTCGCTCCTACTTTCTATCGTTAATCATCTAGAGGGGACTCCCACTCGCCAATGCGCTGAGGGAAATCACTGATGGGGCACCCCAGAATTAGGATGCAGCCAGTACTAGTTACGCTGAATCGTTCCGTTACCGAAAATCCAGAATGCTCCCTGGCCGAAAAGATAATCCAGACCAGAAATGAGCAAGAGCATCACCACGACGAAGAACAGAACAGCAAAGAAGTAGCCAACCAGTTCGCGTCCGGTGGGAGTAGTAACCTTCTTCAACTCCGCAATAACTTCACGGAGGAATGCAAAAATACGGCCGAAGAAACCGAGCTTCTTATCGCTCTTCGACGATGCGCCGGGCTTAACAACCTTCTCGGCGGTAGCAGACGATGCCATTTCTTCTGCCCCTTTCTGAGTCTAAAAAAGTACGCCCGGGGAACGGGCGTACAAAGATGTTATTGAGGCAATAAAAGCAGGGCGGACAGGACTCGAACCTGCAACCTGCGGTTTTGGAGACCGCTGCTCTACCAATTGAGCCACCACCCTTTGAAGCGTTAACTTCAGGTGTGAGAGTTGCTTCTCACGTGTCTACTCCTCCATTGCCTCCTAAGCCGTGGCTTTAGAGGGGCAAACAATTACACCCTTGCGGGTGCAGAACTAACTGTAAACCATCTTTCGGGGCCGATGCAACTTCAAAATGTAATATTTTTCGAAAAACCTCTTGAGATACCTTGACGAAGGGTTCCGTATCGCTACTAGTGGACCGTATCCTATTACAAGGAACGCCGCACACACCCGCGCCCATCACGCGCGGATTGGTCCCACACGCGCATTCCCATCACCTATTTCCTTGTCGACTTCACGCCGGCAGCGCACAAGAAGAAAGAGAAGAGAGCCCCATGGCGCGTATTTCAAGCCGCATCGGTGCCATCGCACCCTCCGCAACCCTTGCCGTCGACGCAAAGGCAAAAGCACTCAAGGCTCAGGGACGCCCCGTCATCGGTTTCGGCGCAGGCGAACCGGACTTCCCCACCCCCGCGCATATTGTGGACGCAGCACGCGAAGCGCTCAACGACCCCAAGAACTTCCGCTACTCCCCCGCGTCCGGTCTTCCCGAACTGAAGAAGGCAATCGCGGAAAAGACCCTGCGCGACTCCGGCGTAGAGATTGACCCCTCCCAGGTTGTCATCACCAACGGCGGCAAGCAGGCGGTCTACCAGGCATTCGCAACCGTCATTGACGAAGGCGACGACGTCCTGTTGCCCGCACCCTACTGGACCACCTACCCCGAGTGCATCCGCCTGGCAGGCGGCAACCCCATCGAGGTGTTCGCCGGTAGCGACCAGCACTACAAGGTCACCGTCGAGCAGCTCGAAGCCGCCTACACCCCCGCAACCAAGGCGCTCATCTTCGTCTCCCCTTCCAACCCGACCGGTGCTGTCTACACCGAAGAGGAAACCCGCGCTATCGGCGAATGGGCTCTGTCCAAGGGCATTTTCGTGCTGACCGACGAGATCTACGAACACCTCACCTATGACGGTGTTCAGGCAGTCTCCATCCTGAAGGCAGTACCCGAGCTCGCTGACCTGTGCGTCATCCTCAACGGCGTGGCAAAGACCTACGCCATGACCGGTTGGCGTGTGGGCTGGATGATTGGCCCGCGCGATGTCATCGCCGCAGCCTCCAACCTGCAGTCCCACATGACCTCCAACGTCAACAACATCGCCCAGCGCGCAGCTCTTGCCGCTCTGACCGGTCCGCAGGACGACGTGGAAATCATGCACGCCGCGTTCGACCGCCGCCGCCGCACCATCGTCGACGGCCTGAACGCTATTGAAGGCGTGCGCTGCCCCATACCCACCGGCGCGTTCTACGCCTACCCGGACGTACGCGAACTGCTCGGCAAGGAAATTGAAGGCGTACGCCCGCAGACCACCGCAGAGCTGGCTGAGCTCATCCTCGAAAAGGCTGAGGTCGCCGTAGTTCCCGGCGAGGCATTCGGCCCCAGTGGCTACCTGCGCCTCTCCTACGCCCTGAGCGACGAGGACCTGGCGGAGGGTCTGGCACGCCTGCAGAAGTTCCTCGGTCAGGCACGCGACTAGTTCCGTCCCCCTCTGAGCGCGCCTGCTGAACCTGCAACTCACCCCGTGGGAAGCGGTTCAGACGTGGGATAAACCGGTGCGAAACGATCAATCACAGGACTATTGACCGTTTTTTGTCCTAAAAACGGAGAATCCCACAAATATTTAAAAATATTTTTAAAACGAATGAGGCTTCCCGCATCTTTACAGATGTGAGGAAGCCTCATTCGCTTCTTCGGTGCCATAGGTGGGAAAGGGCGGCTATTTGTGTTTCAAACCCAAACATACAGGTACTAAAAACCTGAACTTTTCAGCACCGAAACGGGCGTTCCCACGGCTTTCCACCACTACCCACATAACCCAAACATCGCTAAAATAGAGACCAAGAGAACGACCTCCCGACCGGCGAACATTCGCGTGCCGAATTCGTGGAGGTCATAGTTATATACACGCGCGCACAACACCTAAAACGCGCAGACATTAGGAGCCAACTATGAAGATCGGTCTGCTTACTTCCGGCGGCGACTGCCCCGGCCTGAACGCTGTCATCCGCGGCGCTGTCCTCAACGGCGTCAAGAAGTACGGCTACGAGTTCGTCGGCTTCCGTGATGGCTGGCGCGGCGTCGTTGAAGGCGACTACATGGACCTGCCCCGTCAGAAGGTCCGCGGCCTGGCAGCCCAGGGCGGCACCATCATCGGTACCTCCCGCACCAACCCCTTCGACGGCCCCAACGGTGGCCCCGAAAACATCGAAATCATGATGGAACGCCACGGCATCGACGCAATCGTCGCTATCGGCGGTGAAGGCACCCTCGCAGGCGCAAAGCGCCTGGCAGACGCAGGCCTGCCCGTCATCGGTGTCCCCAAGACCATTGACAACGACCTGCGCGCAACCGACTACACCTTCGGCTTCGACACCGCAGTGTCCATCGCAACCGAGGCTATGGACCGCATCCGCACCACCGGTGAATCGCACCACCGCTGCATGGTTGCAGAGGTCATGGGCCGCCACGTCGGCTGGATTGCACTGCACTCCGGTATGGCAGCAGGCGCACACGCAATCCTAATCCCCGAGGTTAAGGTCTCTATGGAACAGGTCGCTGAATGGGTCAAGGAAGTACACGACCGCGGCCGTTCTCCCCTGGTTGTCGTTGCTGAAGGCTTCATCCCCGAAGGCTTCGACGACGTCATGGCAAACAAGGGTACCGAAAAGGACGGTCGTCCCCGCCTCGGTGGCATTGGTGAGTACATCACCCACGAGATCGAGAAGATGACCGGCGTCGAGACCCGTAACACCATCCTGGGCCACATCCAGCGCGGTGGCGCACCCACCGGCTACGACCGCGTGCTCGCAACCCGCCTGGGCATGGGCGCAGTCGACATGGTCGCTCAGAAGCAGTGGGGCAAGATGGTCTCCGTGCAGGGCACCGAGATCAAGTACGTACCCCTCGAAGAGGCACTGGACGGCCTGAAGTCCGTACCTCAGGAACGCTGGGAAGAAGCAGCCGTCCTCTTCGGCCGCTAAACCCCGCAAGCTCAGCAAGCTCGCTAAGCACTCATACTTAAACCGCGGAGGCGGGCACTCGTAACGGGTGCCCGCCTCCGCGGTTTTATATTGGTCGTCAGATGCTATTGCGTAGCCAGATGCTCTAGCGCTTCAGGAAGTCCTGACCCGCCAAAGAACGACGCGCCACCTCACCGGACTCCGGTGAAACCACCGTCGTCTGAGCCACCGCGTACTCGGTCGCCGGTGCCGGCGAACCATCGGGCAGGAAGTCGCCGCCATCAACCGCACGCAAAGGCACCTGCGGGTCAACGCCGCGCTTAATCACAGCCAGAGCAATCGGGCCCGCCTCATGATGCAACGCCACCGAGGTAATACGACCGACCGGGCGGGACTTGCCCTCCACTAACAGCTCGCTACCTGCCGCCGGCAGGGTGTGCTCCGAACCGTCAATATCCAAGAACACCAGGCGGCGCGGCGGGCGGCCCAGGTTATGCACGCGAGCCACCGTCTCCTGGCCCTTGTAGCAGCCCTTATCGAAATGCACAGCCGTACGGGTGTAATCCAGCTCCTGCGGGATGGTCTTATCGTCAGCCTCAGTGCCGTAGCGCGGGCGCCACGCCTCAATACGCAGAGCCTCCGCAGCCCACAGACCCGCAAAACGCGCGTCCGAAGACTCAGCCAGGGCGGGCAGAACAGAGCGCGGCACGATGCTCAAGAAACGCACGTAGTCCGCACCCGGGTGAGCATCGCCCGCCTCATCGTAGCGGTAGCTACCCGGTGCCGGAGTGTGCCAAGGGTCCTCCCACACCAGCGGCTTGCACTCAGCGAGCGCCGGATGCACCGAACCGTTCTGCAGGATCGGGTTGCGGGCACTCTCCAGTACCGCGTACTCGTCGCTGAGGTTCTGCACCTCAACGCGCATCATGAACTTCATGCGGTTTAGGTAATCGGTCAGCGGCTGTGCCTGGTTGCCCTCAACGATCAGCCAGAGTGCCTCGCCGTCTTCAATTGCGGCGGGTGCGTACTCCACGCGGCCCTGAGGGGAAAGCAGCAGGAACTCGCGGCTCTCCCCGGCGGTCATGCCGGTCAGAATCTGCGAGGCAATGGAGGTCAGCCAGGTCTGGCGGTCCGGCCCCTCAACACGCACCACCCCCAGGGAGGAGCGGTCCACTAGCACCAGCGGTTCGCTTGCCTCGGCGGAGCGGTCGAAGCTGAGGGTGCGCTGCTCCAGCATGGGGTTGCCGTAGTGTGCGGCGACGCCGGCATCCAGCCCGGAGGCGGCAAAAGCGCCGTGCAGGCCCAGCAGGGGGCTCACCGGGCGGGCGGCATCGGGCTGGGGTACCTCAGCCTGAGGCGCTTCAAGCGAAGATTCAGTCACGGAAGGTGCACCTTTCACGCAAAGAGTCTGCCCCGCCGACCGGCGGGGCAGACACAAGTTATTTATTAGGCGGTGGGCTCGGAGCCGGGCTCGCCGGTGGGCTCTTCGCCATCCAGGGAACCGAACATCGAGGTGCCCAGGGAATCGCCGGTCATCGAGGAGGTCTTGCGCAGTTCAGCGGAGGCGTGCTTGTGCAGCTTACCCTCAGCGTCTGCGATCTCCCAGTCCCACATGAGGTTGCCGTTGACCAGGCCCCACAGGCGCACGGAGCCGGCGTAGTCGTGGGAAATATCATCGCGTAGCAGGTTGCCGGTCTGCATGCGAATAACCGGGCCCTTGACCATGCCCACGTAGTTTTCGCTAATACCGCCGGGGTGCGCAATGGTTGCCAGCAGAGAGAAGCCGTCGTCCGCGTTGCGCAGGGTCTCAACGCTCTCGGCGCTGGGGAAGGCGGGTACAACGTCCTTGGGGACAATGCCGAAGCCGCCGTCGGCGTCGGTCAGGGGGCGGTCAATCTGCCAGAAACCGGTTTCAACGGTGATGGGGCGCAGCTTCTGACCCTCGTCATCGAGCAGGAAAGACTCAGCGCGGTATTCGATGAAGGGCAGACCATCCTGCTCAAAAGTAACAATCTGGCCGAAGGGGGTGTTTTCCTGGCCTTCGTACCACATGGTTCCGGTGCCTTCCCAGGTGCCGAGCAGCCATGCGAAGGGAACAAGTTCAGGGGTTAGGTTGGTAGGGATTTCAATAGCCATACTTTCTATTTTAGTACCCGTGCGTACAACAGTAGCCTGTTCGTTCGCTCACGGCACGGGGTAGCGCCGCCTCCTGCCGAGTAAACGGTACGGCGGGCAGCATAAAGAAAACCCCCAACCGGAGGGGACCGGGTGGGGGTTCACGCCGTCATTGGCGAGGCGGTGCGAACCGTACGACCGCCTAAAGCCCTGTGTGGGCGATGCTTCTGCTCTGTGCGGGAAGACTACTTCTGGCCGCTGAAGAGGCCACGCAACACTGCGAATGCACCGATACCGATGCACACGGAGATAATAGCCATCAGCGACATGAAGAGAGCTTCAAGAGCCATAAGATTGTTTTCCATGCCTTAAACCTACCATAGACTCCCTCTGAAAAGGGTGCAGAATCGGTGCTAAAGACATACTGGACAGAGCTATCGGCAGCGACCTGCGCAGACGGGCGAGTAAACAGTCCGGTATACGATATCTGCATCTGCTCTTTACCGCCTCCACAGCTGCACCATAGGCGGGCGAGTACACTAGAAAGAGCCTAATATTTTACCGGGAAAGGAGAGGGTGTGTACCGTATTGTGCTTCTGAGCGATACCGCCGCGCAGGATATGATCCCCTCGCTGAGCCTCCTCAGCCACAAGGTACACGTCTTCCCCCTCGACACTGCCCACACCACCCTCGAATCTGAGACTTTCGACCTGCTCATGGTCGACGCCCGCACCGCACTCGTCAAAGCACGCCAATGCGCCCAGCTATTGCGCGCCACCGGCGTACAGTTGCCGCTCATCGCGCTCCTGAATGAAGGCGGTATGGCGGCGGTTGCAGCCTCCTGGCAGGTTGACGATATTGTTTCTGACCAGGCGTCCCCCTCCGAAATGGATGCGCGCCTGCGCCTCGCCATCAAGAGCGACGCAGCCGCAGAAGAAGAGAACTCCGAAGAGCGCATCGTGCGCGCGGGCAACCTCATCATTGACACCCAGGCGTACTCGGCGCACCTCTCCGGCACCGCTCTGAACCTGACCTTCAAAGAGTTTGAACTGCTCAAGTTCATGGCTCAGCACCCCGGACGCGTCTTCTCCCGCGCCCAGCTGCTCTCCGAGGTGTGGGGTTACGACTCCTACTACGGTGGCACCCGCACCGTGGACGTGCACGTGCGTCGTCTGCGTTCCAAGCTCGGCACCGAATACGAGCAGATGATTTCGACCGTGCGTAACGTGGGCTATTCCTTCAACAGCACCCGCTAAATTTTGGGGTTCCAACCCCTGTTTTGGTGTACCCGTTATGAAGTAGCCTCGCCGCTGAGCCGAGTACCAGAATGTGTAAATGTTCCGGTTCTTGTCATATTCGCCCAGGACGAAGAACAAACTCTTCAAAGAGCAACTATCCCCGGTAGAGTTGAATCAGAAGGCTACGAAAGAAGGCGATGATGGTACACAGTCAGACACCCAATCCCTCCACCCTGCCCGCTGAAAGCTCCCTTGTTTACGCGGAACCGCAGCTCACCGAAGAGCTGCTGGAACGATTCGATTCCTTTGCGCAGAAGGTTGCCCGCCATGACGGCGTCTCGGCGTTCTCTGAGCAGACCCGCGTTGAGCTGAGCAAGGCATTGCGCGAAAGCGCCCTCACTCCTCCGCGTTTCTTTGTCGCCGAGGATAACGGCACCCTCGCCACTATCTTTGTGGCGCTCACCCCCGCCAGCAACGAAGACACCGGCGTGATTGAGGCAGCCGTCGCCCCCGAATACCGCGGACGAGGCGCCGGCAGCACATTCTTCGACCACGCCGTCCGCCAGCTGGGAGAAGACGCCGTACGATACCGACTCTGGGTTCACGGCAGCGCCACCGACACCGGCATTGAAAGCCCCGCCCACGCGTTCGCGACCCTGCACGGTTTCGAGCCGGTGCGCGTGCTGTACAAGATGGTTCTGCCCCTGGACGCTCAGACCCGCGAAGAGCTCGTGGAACGCTCCGACGCGCGCACTCTGCCGGAGAACCTGCGGATGCGCACCTTCACCGGCGCGGATGAGTTCCCCTGGTTGCGCGTGAACGCCGCAGCTTTTGCGCACCACCCGGAGCAGGGCAAGCTCACCCTTGCCGATTTGCGCGAGCGCACCGGCTCCCCCTGGTTCCGTCCCGAGGGTTTCTTCATCGCCTCCGAGGTGGATGATGACTCCGCCATTGCGGCATTCACCTGGACGAAGATCCCGACCGGTCAGGAGCAGGGAGAGCTGTCCCCCTCAGGGGAGATTTACGTGGTGGGCGTGAACCCGCAGGCGCAGGGAGGCGGCCTGGGCCGAACCCTCACCCTGCGCGCGCTGGCATACCTGGCATGCGCTGAGGACGAGAATGGCGAGCCGCTGCGCGCCATCGACCTGTACGTGGATGCCGATAACACCACCGCATATTCCCTCTACACTTCGTTGGGTTTCGGCGTAGCGACGGTTGACCGCATGTACGCCCCCGCCCAGCAGGACGCACCTGCCGCCTAGCTTTTGGTGCGCCACAGTTGGCGTGCTTCTTCACGACTTATCCCCGATCAGAAAGGCAAGTACAGTATGGTACCCGCCCCCAATGGCCTGAATAAGGCGCCTAAGCCTAAGCCGTCTGAGCCGGCACCCATGACCGGTGTCATTCATATCGGCCACGATATTTCGAAGATTGAGCGTGCCGAGTCTCGCGGCGACCGCATTGAGAAGGGCGAGAAGCGCTCCTACTTCAGTCTGGAAGAGGAGTTCGGCCCGGAGCGTTTCTTCGACCGTGAGAGCAGCTGGCTGGACTTCAACACCCGCGTGCTGGAGCTGGCGGAGGACCCGAACCTATTCCTGCTGGAGCGTCTGAACTTCCTGTCGATTGTGGCGTCTAACCTGGATGAGTTCTTCATGGTGCGTGTGGCGGGTCTGAAGCGCCGCATTGCGACCGGTCTGGCGGTGCCTTCGGCAGCAGGTCTGAGCCCCGAGGAGCAGATGGAAGAGATCGCTGAGCGCGCTCACCAGTTGCAGACTCGCCACGCTGATGTGTTCCAAAACCAGGTTCTTCCGGCTTTGGAGGAGCAGAACATCCGCATTGTGGGTTGGAACGACCTGGATGCGGACGCTAAGCAGCGTCTGCGCGAGGAGTTCATGCGCGATATTTTCCCGATTCTGACTCCTCTGGCTGTTGACCCGGCGCACCCCTTCCCGTACATTTCGGGTCTGTCGCTGAACCTTGCGGTGCTGGTGCGTAACCCGCAGACCGGCAAGGAGCTGTTCGCTCGCGTGAAGGTGCCCGATCAGCTGGACCGTATGGTCTCTGTGGATGGTTCGCGCGCCGCCAACACTGCGGGCCGTGAGAGCCGCTACATTGCGCTCGAAGACATCATTGCTGAGCACTTGGATACCCTCTTCCCGGGTATGGAGGTTGTGGAGCACCACGTCTTCCGCGTGACCCGTAATGAGGATCTTGAGGTGGAAGAGGACGATGCAGAGAACCTGCTGAAGGCTCTGGAGAAGGAGCTTCTGCGCCGTCGTTTCGGTCCGCCGGTCCGTCTGGAGGTTGAGGACACCATCAACCCGACCATCTTGGATCTGCTGATTTCTGAGTTGAACATCAACGAGTCTGAAGTGTACCGTCTGCCGGCTCCGCTGGATCTGCGCGGTATGAGTGCGATTGTTCGTGCGAACCGTCCGGCGCTGCACTACCCCAAGCACATTGCGCACACTTCCCGTTGGCTCAACGCTACCGAGACTGCAAAGGCTGCGGATGTGTTCGCTGCCGCCCGCGACCACGACGTGCTGCTGCACCACCCGTACGATTCGTTTGCGACCAGTGTGCAGGCGTTCTTGGCGCAGGCTGCCGCTGACCCGCGTGTTCAGGCGATTAAGCAGACCCTGTACCGCACCAGTGGTGACTCCCCCATTGTGGATGCGCTGATTGAGGCAGCTGAGGCGGGCAAGCAGGTTGTGGCGCTGGTCGAGATTAAGGCTCGCTTTGATGAGGAAGCCAACATTTCGTGGGCTCGTAAGCTGGAGCGCGCGGGCGTGCACGTGGTGTACGGCATCGTGGGTCTGAAGACTCACTGCAAGCTATCTCTGGTAGTGCGCCGCGAGGGTAACCACCTGCGTCGTTACGCGCATATTGGTACCGGTAACTACCACCCGTCGACCGCTCGTTTCTACGAGGACTTGGGTCTGATTACCTGCGATGAGCAGGTTTGTGAGGATGTCTCCCGCCTGTTCAACCAGCTGTCCGGTTACGCGCCGAAGACTAACTACCAGTCGCTGCTGGTAGCGCCGCGTACTCTGCGTAGCGGCCTGATTGAGTGCATCGACCAGGAGATTGAGAACCACAAGGCGGGCCGTCCGGCGAAGATTCAGTTCAAGTGCAACTCCATGGTGGATGAGGCCGTCATCGATTCGCTGTACCGCGCTTCGCAGGCTGGCGTGCCGGTGGATGTGGTGGTTCGCGGTATCTGCGCGCTGCGCCCGGGTGTTAAGGGTCTGAGTGAGAATATCCGCGTCCGTTCGGTGCTGGGCCGCTTCTTGGAGCATTCGCGCGTGTTTGCTTTTGAGAATGGTGGCAATCCGATTGTCTACATTGGCTCTGCCGATATGATGCACCGCAACCTGGACCGCCGCATTGAGGCTCTGGTACCGGTGAAGGATCCGCGCCACGTGAAGTACCTGCGTGACATGTTCACCATCTACATGAGTGATTCTTCGCGTACCTGGCACCTGGATTCTGAGGGCAACTGGACCCGCCACGACACCGACGACCAGGGCAACCCGCTGCAGGATGTTCAGTCGTACTACCTGAGCTCGCGTTCCCGTAAGAACGTAGTGGATAAGGTCTAAGGATTTGCCGTTGACCTAGCGGTGATTTCTGGTTGTGAACCCCGTCTGTTCTCACGCTTTTTGGTGTGAGGGCAGGCGGGGTTTTCCGCGTGTCGTGCAAAAACGTGCGGTGGACTAGTGCACTTAGAGCAAAAGTGAACAACAGGTTACGTTGAGATTACAACTTGACGCTTCTCTCCCCTACAATTAGACGCGGAGCATGGTGCCCTCTGGCATTGTGCACAGCCTAGCGAAGAGGATCTGAGAGAGATATGGCACCGCTGGATTCCCCCTCCATCTACTACTCGGCACGACGTTTTGACGCGGTCAACAGCATTGACCGCGCCCCCGCAAACACTGCGGATATTGTTGCTTCTGGCGCACTGATTTGGCGCATGCGCGACGGTGCGCTTGAGGTCCTCATCATTCACCGCCCCCGCTACGATGACTGGTCCTGGCCTAAGGGCAAGCAGGATCCGGGCGAGTCCCTGGCTGAGACCGCTATTCGTGAGATTCGCGAAGAGGTCGGTCTGCAGGTTGTTCTGGGTGTGCCCCTGGCGGTGACTTCCTACCCGGTGGGCGGCCGTCCGAAGGATGTTTTCTACTGGGCTGCTGAGCTTCCCGAGGGTTCCCGCGCCCTGGCGGATGAGGGTGAAGTGGATGAGCTGCGTTGGGTGACCACCGAGGTTGCTCGCGCGCTGCTGACTAACCAGGATGACCTGGCACCATTGGAATCCCTGGAGGCTCTGGCTGAGGCGGATGCGCTGCGTACCCGCCCGATTCTCATTGCCCGCCACGCGAAGGCGAAGCCGCGTTCGAACTGGGCTGCCGCTGAGGATGACCGCCCGCTTGCGGCTACCGGCAAGCGTCAGGCGTTGGCTTCTAGCCGTCTCTTTGCGGCGTGGGCTCCGAGCCGTATTATTTCTTCCCCGTGGCTGCGTTGCGTTCAGACCGTGACCCCGTACTCGGTTGATTATGGTGTGTCGGTGAAGGAGAAGAAGTCCCTGTCTGAGGCTGGCGCTCAGCGTCACCCGGCGCGTGTTGCCCGCACCGTGGCATCGCTGTTCGATAAGGATTCTTCCTCGTTGCTGTGCACTCACCGCCCGGTTCTGCCCCAGGTGATGGAAGTTCTGTGTGAGTACCTGTTTGAGAGTTCCGCGGAGGTTCTTCCGACCGAGGACCCGTACCTGGAGCCTGGCGATGCCCTGGTTCTGCAGGTGACTGAGGGCGATAACCCGCGTATTGTCTCGGTAGAGCGTGTACGCGCGGCTCTGGACTAGCATCCATATACTTTGATCTTCTAACGGCGAGCGCGCTGGGCTTTATGCTCAGCGCGTTTGCTCTACCTGCGCCCATTCGGGAGTTTTACAATAGAGGGGCGGTTGATTTGTGACCGTCTCTCACGTCTACTGACAGGATTCAAGGTTTTTCTTATGACTCACGCAATCCCCACTCCCTATGAAGATCTTCTGCGCGAAATCCTCGAGGAGAACAAAGATGCCATCGCGGCGGATGCGCAGCGTTCCGACCGTACCGGCACCGGCACTTTCGGCGTGTTTGGCCGTCAGATGCGTTTTGACCTGCGTGAGTCGTTCCCGCTGATTACCACCAAGCGCGTGCACTTCAAGTCTGTTGCCATTGAGCTGCTGTGGTTCTTGCGCGGTTCCTCAAATGTGCGCTGGTTGCAAGAGCGCGGCGTGACCATTTGGGATGAGTGGGCTGATGAGAACGGCGATTTGGGCCCGGTGTACGGCGTGCAGTGGCGTTCGTGGCCGACCCCCGACGGTGGCACGATTGACCAGATTGCGAAGGTCATTGAGTCGTTGAAGAATAACCCGAGCTCTCGCCGCCACATTGTTTCGGCGTGGAACCCTGCCGAGGTGGACAACATGGCGCTTCCGCCCTGCCACGCACTCTTCCAGTTCTACGTACACGAACGCGCGGACGGTGTGAAGGAGCTGTCCTGCCAGCTGTACCAGCGTAGCGCGGACATGTTCCTGGGCGTGCCCTTCAATATCGCCTCGTACGCGCTGCTGACCTACCTGATTGCGCAGGAGGTGGGCATGGAGCCGGGCGAGTTCGTGTGGACCGGCGGCGACTGCCACATCTACTCAAACCACCTGGAGCAGGTGAAGAAGCAGCTGGGCTACGGCACCGACCCGGACGGCAACCCCTACCCGCCGCGCGAACCGTACCCGTACCCGAAGTTGGTTATTAAGACCAAGAAGCCTTCTATTTTTGATTACGAGTATGAAGACTTTGAGCTGGTGGATTACAAGCACCACCCCGGTATTGCCGCCCCGATTGCGGTCTAACAGCAGGTAACGAGGAGGAATGATGTTTCGTCTGGGCGCTATTTGGGCTCAAACTGATGCTGGCATCATTGGTCGTGACGGGGATATGCCCTGGTACGCTCCGGAGGATTTGGCGCACTTCAAGAAGGTGACGCTGGGCGCTCCGGTGATTATGGGTCGCCGCACCTGGGAGTCGTTCCCGCCGCGTTTTCGTCCTCTGCCGGGCCGTATGAATATTGTGATTAGTCGTTCGGCTACCGAGGCGGAAGAACGCGACGGTGCGCTGTGGGTTCCTTCGCTGGATGCGGCGCTGTACGCGGCTCGTGACGCTGCGGGCGCGCCGGTCGAAGCTACCCCGGCAGATACGGCCGCGGTTGATGCTTGGATTATTGGTGGCGGCTCCGTCTACGCGGAGGCGCTCTCCCGCACTGACCTGCCCGCTTTCGGTCGGGTAGAGACGGTGGAGCGGACCCTCTTCTACTGCCAGGAAGGCAACGAGATTACCGGCGATACGCGAGCGCCCGAACTGCAGCTTGCAAATTCTGCGGGTAACTGCGAGGTCAGCTCCCCGAACGGATGCTGGCGGGTCACCTCCGAGAGTGCTTGGGAGAATAGCGAGAACGGCTACTTGCTCGATGAGTCGGGCACGAAGAACCCCATGTACTTCTCGTTCCAGTGCCTGGAACGTCTCTCCTAAAGAGCACCTCCCATAGATAAAACCCCAAACTGACAGTTCAAGCCTGCGGCTACTCCCCTGCCGGAGTGCCGCGGGCTTGAGCGTTTAACGTAGCCCAGGTGCAGTACCCGGCGCCGAGTCGGATACCGAGCCTAGCGCCTGCGCGGAATGTCCCGTTCCGAATATCAAATTTTTTGTACGGTGTTAGTCCGCACCCGCCAAGCTACGAGTACACTTGGAACCATGAACTTTAATCCCGGTGACTCTGTAGGTTTTGTTGGCTGGCGCGGCATGGTGGGCTCCGTCCTCATGAAGCGCATGGTTGAGGAAGGCGACTTCGAGGGCATTACCCCCGTCTTCTTCACCACCTCTAATGTTGGTGGCGCTGCGCCCACCTTCGACGGCGTAATTGAGCCGTCCGAGCTGAAGGACGCATACGACATTGATGAGCTGCGTAAGCACTCGATTATTGTGACCGCTCAGGGCGGTGGCTACACCGAGGCCGTGCACCCGAAGCTGCGTGCAGCCGGCTGGGACGGCCTGTGGATTGATGCCGCTTCCACCCTGCGCATGAACGATGACTCCATCATCGTGCTGGACCCCATTAACCGCGACGTCATCGACCGCGGCCTGGCATCCGGTGTGAAGGACTTCGTCGGCGGTAACTGCACCGTCTCCTGCCTGCTGATGGGCCTGGGCGGCCTCTTCAAGAACGACCTGGTCGAGTGGGCTACCTCCATGACCTACCAGGCTGCATCCGGCGGCGGTGCCCGCCACATGCGCGAGGTGCTCGCACAGTTCCGCGACCTGGGCAACGAGGTTTCCGAGGAACTGAACGACCCCGCATCCGCAATTCTGGACATCGACCGCAAGATCCTTGCTAAGCAGCGCTCCGGTGAGCTGGATTCCTCCCAGTTCGGTGTGCCGCTCGCCGGCTCCCTGATTCCCTGGATTGACTCTGACCTGGGTAACGGCCAGTCCCGCGAAGAGTGGAAGGCTGAGGTTGAGACCAACAAGATTCTGGGCCGCTCCGAAGATGACAAGATCACCATGGACGGTCTGTGCGTCCGCATCGCTGCGATGCGCTCGCACTCTCAGGCGCTGACCATCAAGCTCAAGAAGGACCTGCCGATCGAGGAGATCGAGCGCATCATCGCTGAGGACAACCCCTGGGTTCGCTTCGTCCCGAACCAGCGTGAGGAGTCCATGGAGCAGCTGACCCCCGTGGCTGCTTCCGGTTCTCTGGAGATTCCGGTTGGTCGCGTGCGTAAGCTTGCGATGGGCCCCGAGTACATTAGCGCGTTCACCGTGGGTGACCAGCTGCTCTGGGGTGCTGCTGAGCCGATTCGCCGCATGCTGCAGATTGCTGTTGGCAAGCTCTAAAGCTCACTGACACGCTATAAGAAAGCCCTCGCTACCATTCTTATCGGATGGGGGCGAGGGCTTTTTTGTGTCTGCGTATAGCTCGTGTGGGCTTAGTGCAAGCCAGGTTAGCGCTGGTTTGCGGCGGTGGCTTTGCGTTCTGCCTTGCGTGTGGCTTTGCGTTCCTTGCGTTGCTGTCGCCAGGCGCGGTAGCGGTACCAGGCGGTGAGCACCACATGCTTCATGAAAATATTGGCGCGGCGTGCCCAGGTGAATTCGGTACCCCAAATGCCCAGGCCTATGAAGATGAACAGCCAGCCGGGGCCGGGAGTGACGAGCATAATCAGACCGGCGATAAAGCAGAAGGCGCCCACGCCGATGACGAGGGGCTTGTAGAGATGACGCATGACCGGATGCGCGTGCATGCGTTCCTTGCGGGCTTCGAGCCAGCGGTGAAAGCGGCTGGTCTCGCTTTCGTTGACTTCATCTTCAATGGTTTTCAGGGGTGGTCCTTCCAAACGTGCCGTAGGTGAGTTTCACCGGGCGGCGGTGGTTAGAGAATAGCACCTACCGCTGGGCGGCGGCTGTGAAAGATTTCTTCATGTTGAGATTTTTCCGTCATCTTCAAAATTTTTTTGTTTCAATAGTGTTCAAGTCGAAAGTACCTTTATACACTGTAAGGGAACAATTCGCCCGGCACTACGCCTAAACACTAAGGAAGCGACCCACTACCGTGTCCTCCCTCCGTCCCGTATCAACGGACTCATCCCGCACCAACGCTGTTGCACCCGCTGGTACCTCTGCACCCGCTGCTGAACGCAACGCCGCACCGACCCTCAACGAATGCCTCGAAAACCTGCCCTTCACCCGCGCCCACGGCAAGCTCCTGGGCATCTCGGGTCTCGGCTGGGCACTGGACGCCATGGACGTTGGCCTCATCTCCTTCGTCATGGCGGCCCTCATCAAGGAATGGCAGCTCAGCCCCACCGAAGCCTCCTGGCTCGGATCCATCGGATTCGCCGGCATGGCGCTCGGCGCAACCTTCGGCGGCCTACTCGCCGATAAGCTCGGCCGCCGCTACATCTTCGCCCTCACCCTGCTGGTATACGGTCTGGCGACCGGCGCCTCCGCCCTGGCGACCTCCCTGGGTGTGCTGCTCGTCTTCCGTTTCCTGGTCGGTCTGGGTCTGGGCGCGGAGCTTCCCGTGGCATCCACTCTGATTTCTGAGTTCTCGCCTCGCGCTATTCGCGGCCGCGTCGTGGTCGCACTGGAGGCTTTCTGGGCTCTGGGCTGGATCCTCGCCGCTCTCATCGGTACCTTTATCGTTCCGCAGGCGAATGGCTGGCGCTGGGCGCTTGCCATCGGTCTGATTCCCGCCATCTACTCGCTCGTAATCCGTATGGGAACCCCCGAGTCCGTGCGCTTCCTGGAGTCGGTCGGCAAGCACGATCAGGCACGCCAGGTCGTCGAACGTTTCGAGGCCTCCCCCGCGCTCTTCTCCCGAACCGGTAAGAAGCAGACCGAAGACGCTTCCGTACACGGGGTCGCAGAAAGTGCTGACAACGCAGAATCCGCAAAAATCCACTCCATCTGGGCTGCCGGTCAGCGCCGCAAGACCATCGCCCTGTGCATCATCTGGTTCTGCATCAACCTCTCCTACTACGGCGCGTTCATCTGGATTCCGGCGCTGCTGAACGCCCAGGGCTTCAGCCTCGTGAAGTCCTTCGCGTTCACGCTCATCATGACCCTCGCACAGCTGCCCGGCTACGCGGTCGCCGCCTACCTCATCGAAAAGTGGGGCCGACGCGCAACCCTGGCGACCTTCCTGCTCGGCTCCGCCCTCGCAGCGGCTGGCTACGGTATGGCGCACGCTGAGGTATTCATTATCCTCGCCGGTTGTATGCTTTCCTTCTTCAACCTCGGTGCGTGGGGCGCCCTCTACGCCCTGAGCCCGGAAATCTTCCCGACCCACCTGCGCGGAACCGGAACCGGTGCCGCCGCCGGTATCGGCCGTATCGCCTCCATCGCGGCGCCGCTCATTGTGCCGCCGCTGGTCGCATTCGGTGGAACCCCGCTGCTCTTTACGCTCTTCTCCACCGCGTTCCTGGTAGCGGCAACCACCGTGTTCCTGCTGCCTGAACGCCGCGGCGAATCCCTCTAACGAGCCGCCTAGCCTACATGATGGGCTGTCCCTCCTGAACACTCTTTCCGAGCCATCAGAAGGGACAGCTCATTTGTCTTTTAAGCCCCCTATCCATGCGCCACAACCTCAAACTATGAGAGGATAACGTCTATGCTCGATTCCTTCCTCTCCAGCCCCTACCGCACAGAGTTCAGCCCCTGGCCCGTGAGCGAACACTACGCCACCGAACGTGCCGGCGGCGTGCCCGAAGCCATGCTGCTGCCGGGCGAACTCACCGTGCACCGTGGCGACGGGGCAAAAATGAGCTACTACCTGGACTGGCCCGAGGAATTCAACGAATACACCCGCGCGATCACCCTGCGCCCGCGCACCAAAAATGGCTACCCGCAGGACTTTACGCTCAGCGTCGCCGTACGCGACGGTCAGGCTGTCTTCACCGCAACCGCCCTCAGCTTCTGGGAGCAGCGCGACGGCCGCCCCTACGACCGTGAGCCCATCGCCCGCGGCTACGTGGATGTCGCATCCTACGAATCCTGCGAGGACTACGCAGGCAATTCCGCCGCGCCCGCCCTCATCGGCTGGGATATCGCAGACCTCTACCCAGCACGCATGGCGCTCGTCCGTGCCTTCTGCGAAGGAATCGCCAGCAGCATCACAATGGGCACCCAAATCCTCGCGGACGGGCAGGTACAGGTCGACCACAAGGACGGGGATCTGCTCGCCCTACACGTAAACGCGATCAGCACCGTAGGCGGCATGGTCCGCGCCCTCATCATTGAGCAGGACCGTGTGCCCAGCGGTGTATCTACCGGCACCGCTACCGGTACCTCCGAGCGTGCCGACCTGCAGACGCGCGCCTACTACGCCAACGTGCTTTCCCCCGTTCCCGGCGAGTTCGGCAACCTTGTCTGGTCGCACAGCGAGGACGCGGAATACTACCCGTACCGACCCACGCGCCATAAGCCGATTTTCCACGCCCCCAGCCCGCCGCAGAAGCTTCCCTTGGCGGTTCAGGTGTTGATGGAGCACCTGCCTGCCGCTCCCCTTGCGGCAACGCGCACAGCACCCAAACGCAGGCCCTACCTGCCGGGGCAGGTGCGCATCTCCTCACCTCGCCACTAGCTCAGTAAGTCAATACAACGCTTCGGGCGGCCTCTTTTATCAGAGACCGCCCGAAGCGTTTATTCTATGCGTCCTCGCGCTACGAGAGGCGAGAAGTTGAGCGTTTAGATTTCGCCGTTGACCACGACAGGTTCAGGAACCAGGGTCACGCCAAAACGTTCACGCACGCCGTCGCGCACAGCGCGGGCGATAGCGAAGATGTCCTCAGCGGATGCGCCGCCGCGGTTCGTAATCGCCAGGGTGTGCTTGGTCGACAGGCTTGCGCGGCCCTGAGCGATTTCGCGGGACTCACCCTCCAGGCCGAAGCCCTTCTCGAAGCCTGCGTGCTGAATCAGCCAAGCAGCCGAGAGCTTCACGTGATCGGGGTCCTCGACACCCGCGGTGAACGGGGAAGTCTTCACGACCACCGGGAAGTTCGGGGCGCCCTCCGGCAGGGAATCCAGGGTCGAGCGCGGAACGATCGGGTTGGTGAAGAAGGAACCGGTGGAGAAGGTGTCACGGTCCTCGGGGTTGAGCACCATGCCCTTGGAACCGCGCAGCTCCAGCACCTTTTCGCGTACCAGGGCGGATTCGGCGCGCTGGCCGGGCTCAACGCCCAGGCTCCTCGCCAGCTCGGCGTAACGAATCGGGGAAGACAGGCTACCGAGGGTGAACTGGAAATCAACGGTCAACACCACGTAGCGGGGCGAGCCGTTGACGGTTGCGCGCTTGAGCACCGAGTCGCGGTAGCCGAAGCGCAGGTCTGCGCTCGCGAAGGTCTTCCGAGTGTTCTTTTCGCGGTCCCAGGTGTGTACGGAGGCGATGAACTCTCCCACCTCAACGCCGTATGCGCCGACGTTCTGCACGGGGGTTGCACCCACGGTGCCGGGAATGCCGGAGAGAGCCGCGGGGCCAACCCATTCGTTCTCGATGCTGAGCTTCACGAAGTCGTCCCAGATGGTGCCCGCCTGCACGCGCACGTTCGCGCCGCCGCATGCGGGGATGGGCAGAATCTCTACGCCTTCGGAGGCGATGTGCACGACGGTTCCGTTGAAGCCTTCGTCGGAAACCAGCAGGTTGGAGCCGCCGCCCACGATGAGGACGGGTTCCCCTGCGGCGTCTGCAGCGGAGACTGCTTCGATAATTTCTGCTTCGGAGGTGGCGCGGACGTAGGTCTTAGCGGGGCCGCCTACCTGGGCGGTGGTCAGTTCGCTCAACAGCTTTTCAGTCATAGGTTAAGAATACCGG
Source organism: Rothia sp. HMSC069C03 (assembly GCF_001811075.1). NCBI lineage: Bacteria > Bacillati > Actinomycetota > Actinomycetes > Micrococcales > Micrococcaceae > Rothia > Rothia sp. HMSC069C03. The sequence goes on along the minus strand of NZ_KZ627137.1, from coordinate 128,637 downwards.
TCGTTGTGCGGGGTCAGCACCCACCACGCGTTAAAGTCATGAAAACCTTATGGTGATTTTGCCTTCATTTTCCGGCGCGCCTCCCCACAAAAAGAAGCGCCGCCACCCGCCAGCGAGCGCGCAGCCGAACAAACAGCCGAGCGCACAAAAGCCCCGGCACCACCTCATCGGGGTAGCGCCAGGGCTTTCGCATAGTTGCTTTCACATGGTTGCTTTCACACGGCTATCTGCAAGCACAGAAACTCTATGCCGAGAGACGAACCACAGCCTGGCTCTTCATCAGAACCTTCTGCTCCTTGCCTTCCTCATCACGAGCGGTGACGGTCAGGTCAATGCGGGCGGTGCGCTCCTCCTCATTCAGGGCACCCACCTTACCGCTAATGGTCAGGGCGTTCGTGGGGGTGTCGGGGTTTTCGCCGCCGGGTGCATCCGCCACGGGAACGGGCTTGGTGAATCGAGTCTGGTAGTCCACGATCGCGCCGGGGTCGCCCACCCAGTCGCTCACGAGCTGCACGGCGGTACCCATGGTCAGCATGCCGTGAGCGATCACGCCGGGCAGGCCCACCGACTGTGCAAAACGCTCGTTCCAGTGAATCGGGTTGAAGTCACCGGATGCGCCAGCGTAACGCACCAGCGAAGCGCGGGAGAGCTCCACGGTACGCGAACCGATGTCCTGGCCCTTTTCAAGATCTTCAAAACGCACCATTAGTTTTCCTCCTCAGCACGAACCAGCAGGGAAGAAATGCAGGTGGTGACCGGCTCGCCCTGCGCGTCAACGATTTCTTCGCGGGTGGTCAGCATTGCGCCGGCGCCCATAACGCGCACGGAGTCCACGTGAACTTCGGTACGCAGCTCATCACCGGCAACGATGGGGCGGTGGTGGGTGAAGCGCTGGTCGGCGTGCACCACGCGGGAGAAATCAATACCGGCGGAATCGTCGTTGATGAGTGCCGCGTCAGCTACCTGTGCCAGGATAATGGCGAAGGTCGTCGGGGCAATCACATCTGCGTACCCTGCCGCGCGGGCTGCCTCAACGTCGTGGTGGAGGGGGTTTTCTGCGTGAACTGCTCGGGCAAATTCGCGGATCTTTTCACGGCCGACAACGTAGATGTTCTCGGACGAGTAGACTCTGCCCACAATCTCAGGGTTAATGCTCATGATTTCAGTCTACCGCTCTTATGCACAGTGTTCAGCTCGAACGCACAGAGTGAACAGACCATAGAGTGGACAGACCGCTGTGCAGGTAATCGGCATGCAGGCAACCAGAATGCAGGCGTGTAGTATTTCGTCGCATTTTTTACCTGCTAGCGAAGGCGCCCGGCGCGCCCCTACCCGTACAGCCCAAGCAGGCGTAGGCTGAATGAGTACCCGCAATCAATCAAGAAGGAAAAGTTATGTCTTCCAATGTAAAAATTTCGGTACTTGACCTGATGCCGCACCGCCCCGATCAGCGTCAGCACCAGACCATGCTCAACACCATCGATGCCGCCCGCGCGGCTGAGTCCTACGGCTACGAGCGTTTCTGGGTCGCCGAGCACCACAATGCCGGCTCCCTGCTGTCCTCGGCGACCGTCGTGGTCATGGCGGAGATTGCCGCCGCAACCGAGCGTATTCGCGTGGGCTCGGGAGGCATTATGCTCCCCAACCACGCACCCTACGTGGTGGCGGAGCAGTTCGGTACTCTCAACGCGTTCCACCCGGGTCGTATTGACCTGGGTGTGGGCCGTGCGCCCGGCACTGACCCGATGACCGCCGCCGCTTTGCGCCGCGACGATTCTGCCGCCATGAGCTTCCCCGCCGAGGTGCAGCAGCTACAGCACTTCCTGGGTGAGCCCTCCCCCATGCACCGCGTGCACGCCATTCCCGGTCAGGGTTCGAATGTGCCCCTGTACATTCTGGGTTCTTCCCTGTTCGGTGCGCAGCTTGCCGCACAGCTGGGTCTACCCTACGCATTCGCTTCGCATTTTGCGCCCGCAATGCTGCAGGAGGCAGTGGACGCCTACCGCGCGAACTTCAAGCCCTCCGAGCACCTGGAACAGCCCTACGTCATGGTGGGTGCAACCGCAATGCTCGCCGATACCGACGAGCGAGCACGCTACCTGTACACGACCCAGCAACAGCATTTCCTAGGCGTGGTGCGCGGCAATCTGTCTTTCGCACCTCCCGTGGAAGATATGGACGCCGTCTGGACCGACGCGGAGAAGATGCACGTTGAACGCATGACCGCCGAAGCAATCGTAGGCTCCCCCGCCACCGCACAGGCTCGTATTGAGGACCTGGTGGCGCGCACGGGCGCTGACGAGCTCATCGTCATGACCGAGGCGTGGGAGCACGAGGACCGTCTGCGCTCCTACGAGCTGCTGTCCCAGCTGCCGGTGGTGCGCCGCGCCTCCTAACGCTTCGATCAGAGCATAAAGATGAAGCCCCCGAGTATTTTTCTCGGGGGCTTTGCTATGCCCGGCATCGGGCCGCGGGGCTGAGTACCTATTGAGCACATGCAGACCGGGCTTCAGGCAAAGAAAATAGGCAGACAAAATGGCAAACAAAAAAGCCTGCCTCCGAAGAGACAGGCTTATCTGAGCCCCGACCGGGAATCGATCCCGGGACCTCCATCTTACCAAGATGGCGCTCTACCACTGAGCTATCGGGGCGTAGCGGTGGACGGGCTCGATCCGTCGACCTCACGATTATGAGTCGTGCGCTCTAACCAGCTGAGCTACACCGCCACATCATTAATACGTGCTCTCGCATGAATTAATGAGAGAGCCCCGACCGGGAATCGATCCCGGGACCTCCATCTTACCAAGATGGCGCTCTACCACTGAGCTATCGGGGCAACAGGTAAAACTATACAGGTCTTCAAGAATGCTCGCAAGCGGAGAAGCTATGGCATGCACCACATTTAACGTTTTCCTGTTCTCCGCCCTGCCGCATGATAGCCCAGCTTTGACCAGGAGCCCCAGTAATAATCAGGAGCCCCAGTAATGACCAGGCGCCGCGCAACAGCTGATGCAAACACATCAACACACAAATACAAAAGACCGGCAGGAGAGCTTATCGCTCCCCTGCCGGTCTTTGACTCATCTGCGGATGACAAGGCTGCTAGCCGATAGACTCAGCAAGCCCCTCCTACCGCAAATTCATGCTTAGCCGGAATCTTAGTAGCGCTTGCCGCGGCCGCCGAAGTCACGGCCACCGTCACGGTTACCGCGGTAGCCGTCATCGCGGCGGTTATCACGGCCACCGAAGTCGCGACCGCCAAAGTCACGGCCACCCTCACGGTTGCCACGGTAGCCACCCTCACGGCGGTTATCACGGCCGCCGAAGTCACGACCACCGAAGTCACGGTCATTGCGCTTGCCACCGAAATCACGGCCGCCACGCTTGAAGTCGCGGTCACCGCCGAAGTCACGGCCACCCTCACGGTTACCGCGGTAGCCGCCTTCACGACGGCCACCCTCGCGGCGATCGAAGTCGCGGAAACCGCCCTCACGACGGCCACCACCGAAGCTGCGGCCGCCGCCGCCACCCTTGGGACCGTTGTCCTTACGGATGTTGATGAACTCGCCAGCAATCTTGGTGTCGCGCAAGCGATCGAAGAAGTCGCGGGGCAGGTCCTCGGGCAGGCCAACAATGGTGAAGTGCTGGCGAATGTCGATGGAACCAATCTGGGAGCCCTTAATGCCACCCTCGTTAGCCAGTGCACCCACAATAGCGCCTGCGGTCACGCGGGAGGAACGGCCAACGTTCAGCTTGTAGTTGACCATGCCCTCGTCGTTGTGCGCGCGCTTTGCCTTGCGGCCGCCGCGATCCGAATCCTCGTCAGAGAAGGGGCGGGACTTGTTAGCGATATCTTCGCTCTCATCGAGGAAGAAGGGGCGACCCTGCTGGGCGATAACAGCCAGTGCAGCTGCAATGTCCTCAGCGGTGGTGTCGTGCTCGTTCTCGTAGTCCTCGATAATCTCGCGGAAGAAGCTCAGGTCCTCAGACTCGATGGTCTCGGTAATCTGCTGTGCGAAGCGCTGCTTACGGGTCTCGTTCACTGCCTCTGCGGTGGGCATGTGCATCGGCTCGACCTTCTGGCGGGTTGCCTTCTCAATCTGACGCAGCATGTACTTCTCACGCGGGGTGACGAAGAGGATTGCGGCACCTTCACGACCTGCACGGCCGGTACGACCGATGCGGTGCACGTAGGACTCGGTGTCGTGGGGGATGTCGTAGTTGACGACCAGGGAGATGCGCTCAACGTCCAGACCGCGTGCCGCCACGTCGGTTGCCACGAGGATGTCGATGCGGCCGTCACGCAGGGCGTCAACGGTGCGCTCACGCAGCTGCTGGGGGATGTCACCGTTAATCGCTGCTGCCGCGAAACCGCGTGCCTTCAGCTTGTCGGCAACTTCTTCGGTTTCCTTCTTGGTGCGCACGAAGACGATGATGCCGTCGTAGTTTTCGACCTCGAGCACGCGGGTCATTGCGTCCAGCTTGTGGGAGTGCATGACCTGCATGTAGCGCTGGGAGATATTTGCGCTGGTGGTGGTCTTAGCCTTGACGCGAACCTCGACGGGGTCGTTCAGGTACTGCTGAGCGATCTTGCGGATCGAGTTGGGCATGGTTGCGGAGAAGAGCGCAACCTGCTTGTTGTCGGGGGTGCCTTCGAGGATCTTTTCCACGTCTTCGGCGAAGCCCATGCGCAGCATTTCGTCTGCCTCATCGAGTACCAGGTACTGCAGGTTGGACAGATCCAGGGAGCCCTTCTCCAGGTGGTCAATCACACGGCCGGGGGTACCGACGACGACCTGCGCACCGCGGCGCAGACCAGCCAGCTGCGGGCCGTAGGGGGAGCCACCGTAGATGGGCAGGACGGTGAAGTCCTCCATGTGGGTTGCGTAGGAGGAGAAGGCTTCTGCAACCTGCAGAGCCAGCTCGCGGGTGGGTGCCAGGACCAGAACCTGGGTGTCGCGGGAGACGCCGTTGATGTCGGCGAGTTCAGCCATGCGGGACAGTGCCGGCAGCGCGAATGCTGCGGTCTTACCGGTACCGGTCTGTGCCAGACCAACCACGTCGTGGCCGTCAAGCAGCAGGGGGATGGTCTGTTCCTGAATGGGGGACGGCTTCTCGTAGCCTACCTCTTCCAGGGCAGCCAGGACGCGGGCGTCCAGGCCCAGGTCGGTGAAGCGTACGCCTTCTTCTTCAGCCTTTTCGGCGGTTTCTTCTGCGGCGTGTGCTTCTGCAGTAGCTTCTGCGGTGGTTTCTTCTGCTTCTACAGCAGGGCTCTCAACGGTGTTCTCAGTGATGTTCTCGGTGGTCACAACGGTCTCTGCCTCGGCGTTCAGTTCGGCCGGGGTAGCAGTATTCTCAGTCAATTTTTCCTCTATACGGTAGGGGTGGAAGCGCACGCTTTTCGGCGCTTACCGGGTGTCCCCTTCACGGCCCAGCCACACATCATCCCCTGGGGAGTAGAACGTCCAGGGGTCCTCCGTTACCGGCGCATTCTGCAGAGGTGTTCTGCGGATGCTGCGGGTAGCGGCTTTTGCTGGGGGTGGTCTTGAATTTCTCGGCACATTATCCGCACGCCTGTTCGTACTCTGCGCTTGGCGCACAGTAGTCCCTGTGAATCAGGGCTGTACAGGGTGGGTAATGCTCACATGCAATGTCACGTATTCCTGGTGGTTCGCCTTCCCGCTTACACGGCGGTGGTGTGTCTGTTACAGCAGACGCAACATAGAGGCTGGACCAGAGATCGTTAAGAGAAGCCCGCGTGTACGGCGTAAACCGCAAGTTTATGGGGCGTATCAATCGGTGATGGTGAGTACGGCGCACCTACAATTCCAGCACCACCTTGGGTGCCGGGTGCGCACAAGACCTTCATCGGGGGTTCCCGTGTTCTACCTAGTCTACCTTAGCGTCACCCGTTTAACCCCAAAAGGTGCTTAAAACCTCATCTCTTAACGGCGAGCGCCCACCTTCGCAACCGGAGGGTGGGCGCTTTTCAGGCACGCATCTGCCTATGTAGTCATGGGATTAATCTACGCGACGCACAATATCAATCGTGCCGACGGTCGCGTACTTAGCGTAGGAGCTGCCGTAGCGGTCAGCCGCGTACTGTGCGGCGTTGGTCGGCGGGTTGCCACCCCAGGAGTTGCTCATGCGGTCGATGACCACGTAATCAGGTGCGGGCTTACCGGTGTGACCGATCCAGTAGACGGTGCGACCGGGAATCAGCTGAGTCAGAATCGACAGGTCAGAGGCAACCGTCACCCCTTCGGGTACCTTCTGCACGGCATCCTGCTTCATCTGGTCAGTGGTGGTCAGCGCGGAGGCGGTGAACTGCGCATTGCCCAGGGATGCGAGGGGCTGCTGGGAGCCTGCCACAAAAATCGGGGACGCGGCAAGGAAGAGCGCCACGGCGGGCAGAGCCCATACGGGTATGCGGCGTGCCAGGGCGCTGAGGCGGCCGGGTTCGGTGTTGGTCTGGGATTCCTCGGCGGAGGCGCTATCGGCTACTCGCGCAGCCGAGCGTACCGGAATTGTGGCGGGAACCACGCCGTAGCGTACACGCACGACGGCATCCAGCAAGGCGAGGAAGACGACGGGCATGAGCACGAGCGAGTAGTGCCAGGTGCTTGCCCAGTAGGATTCCATGGTAGAGAGCAGACGCCAGGCGAGGGTTGGCAGGGCAATTGCCGCGAGCGGGGAAATCACCCAGAGGACTGCTCCGGTAATGAGCAGCAGGCCGAGGGTTGCCAGCTTGGTGTTGTTGCTGAGCATCTGCAACGCTGAGCCGAAGGGGTCGCCCAGGGCTGCGGAGAAATTCACTTTGTCGGCGTAGTCGAAGTTTCCGCCGCTATTGAAGTAGGGCAGGATCACGTAGATGGCGACAGCGGACCAGAATACGCCCCAAATCATGACCATGGTGGATTCGGCGACGGCGGGGGTGCGCGCCCAGGAGGAGTAGAGCTGATGCACGCGAATTCGCATGGGGGCGGGGGTGCCCGCGGAGAGGCGCGGCATCAGAATGTCTACCGCGGTGCTCAGCCAGCCGGTGCGGATAAAGATAATGAGGCCGATGGCCGCGACAGTAATGCCCATATCTTCTTTGACGAAGGCAATGGGTAGAGCCCACCAGCAGGCGTAGGCGAGGTAGCGTGCACGTTCGGTGCCGCTCACTCGCGAAGCGAGCACCAGGTAGCCGAGGCTCATGGCCAGTAGCGGCACGGCGAAGGCTACTTCGTGGAATTGGGCGGCGATAGCTTGCTGAACGCCGAAGCTGAGGGCAAATCCGGCGCCGAGTAGCAGACCGGTGAAGGTCGAGATAACGCCCTGAAGTTTTGCGGATTGAGCGTTCTGCGCGGGTTCGCTCTTCTGCGCACCTTCAGTTTTTTGGGCGAGCGCGAAGGCACGCTGAGTGAAGCGCACAATGGCGAAGCTTGCGAAGGCGACCAGGGCGTTCTGCACCACCAGCAGCGTGGTCGGTGAGGGGAACAGCGCGTAGACGGGTCCCAGGAGCACCAGAATCGGGTGGAAGTGATCACCCCAGAGGTTAAAGTCGGGCCCCTTAATGGGCACAATGGGCACGGAGAAGTGCGAGTACGCCTGCGCCATCTGGGTGAAAATCGCCAGGTCCCAGGAGGGCGTAATCCAGTGCTTCACCTGCTGCAGCGAGTAGTAGGTGTACAACGCCATGACGGCGGCGGCAAGCAGCAGACCGGGTAGTAGTTCGAGGGGGCGGATGCTCTTGACGCGCTCGGTGAGGGACTGACGCGACTGTTTCTTGGCGCGCTGAGTACAGCCCGCGCTGGTGGCGGTGTTGTTCTTCTGTTCAGGTGCGTCAGTATTCGAGGATGCTTCTTGTGCTTCCGCTGCCATAGGCGTCCTTTTCTCGGGGTGTGTGTCCGGGCTACAGGCGCCCACAGAACGGGTGGAACGCATCGCCTATGTCGTGCAAGTGGCGGAGTTTGCGTTCGTTCTCCTTCTACCCTTTAGGGTATCGCATTAGCGGTGCGCCTGCCCTGCCGAGTATTTCTGGCGCTTTAGCTGTGGGGCGCAGATTGGTGGGGCATCGTCGATGAGGGAATAGACTGGTGGGGTGAGTATGTTTCCTTCCTCAACCCCCGGCGGCGCGCCCCCTGATGGTGCCACCCCCGGTAGCCGCCCGGCAGCGGGTGCACGGCGCATCCGGCATCCTTTGGCGGCAGCTGGTGTACCCTATGCGCCGGCGCTTGCGGATGTTCTTCAGGAGCCTACCATTCTTAGCCAGCCGCGCGTTCAGGTTCGTACTCTCTCCCCCGCAGCTTCGCCCCTTCCCGGTGCCCTGGCTCCCGAGGCGTGCGAGGTTGTGATTGAGCCTCAGGTTCCGGTGCAGTTGGCGCAGACGTTGGGGTCATTGCGCCGCGGTGCTCAGGATCTTTCGTATCGTGCGCTGAGCCGCGCAGATGGTGCCGAGCGAATCTGGGTGACGGCTCGCACTCCGTTTCACGAGTTCCCGGCGGTGCTGTACGCCGAACGATTGGCACAGCCAGCTAAGCTTCCCGAGGCTCTCCCTTCCCTGCATCGTCTGCTGATGCGCCCGGTGCGTATTCGCATCTGGGCTTCTTATAGTGCCGCTGATCAGCAGATGCAGGCGCGAGCCGACCTTCAGGCGTTAGCGCAGGAAATGACGTACTGGCTGGGGTTGCACGACCCCGCCGAACAGTTCGGTGCTCTATCTTCTTTTGAGTCTCTTCCGCCGCGTGTTCAGCAGGCGTGGCGGCAGAATCCGGGGCTCCGCCTCAGCGCTTCGGGGCAGATGGACCGGCAGATGCTCAACACCATTGTGGAGCAGCGCATCACCCAGACCGAAGCGTTCAGGACCTTGGGCTGGGTTCTGCGAAAGTACGGTTCCCCCGCCCCTTCGACCGGGTTGGGGCATCAGCCGGAGGGGATGCGCGTCTACCCAAGCGCCCGGACCCTGGCGACGATTCCTACCTGGGATTGGCATCGGGCGGGCGTTGATAAAAGCCGCTACGATGCCGTGTACGCTTATGCTCGTTCCGCAGAGTCTCTGAAAAACATTGCGGCAGAAGGCGACGTGGCGCTTCTGGCGCGGACCCTACACACTGTGCGCGGCGTGGGCCCGTGGAGCATTTCTGAGGCTCTGCAGCGTGTATGCGGGCATCCTGACGCCATCAGCGTGGGCGACTACCATCTGGCGCACGCGGTCGGTGAGCTATTCACCGGTCAGCGCACCGATGATGCGGGAATGCTCACCCTGCTGGCACCCTACAGCCCGCATCGGCAGCGTCTGGTGCGGCTCATGCATGCTTCGGGCTTTTCGAAGCAGCGCTTCGGGGCGCGCATGACCATTGAGGACCACCGCGACCGCTAACGCACCCTCACTAGGTGAAAAGGGGACGGGGCGCCCTTGCCGGTTGTACCGGCGGGTGCGCCCCGTTCAAGCTCTTTTGTGGTGGTGAGCTTACTTCTTCTCTGCAGAGCCCTCTGCTGCTGCGATCTCTGCACGGACCTTGTCCATGTCGAGTTCGCGGATCGAACCGATTACGGTCTCCAGCTGGTCTTCGCGCAGTGCGCCAGCCTGCTGATAAACCAGGATACCGCCACGGAAGCCCATGATGGTGGGGATGGAGGTGATGCCTGCTGCCTGAGCGAGCTGACCCTGGTCCTCGGTGTCGACCTTGCCGAAAACAATGTCGGTGTGCTTCTCCGAAGCCGCCTCGTAGACGGGGGAGAACTGCTTGCAGGGACCGCACCAATCTGCCCAGAAGTCCAGGAAGACGATGTCGTTGCTCTCGATGGTAGCAGTCAGGTTCTGCTGAGTAATTTCAATAGTAGCCATGAGATAAAGCTACACCCTCAAGACCCCAATCGCTAATTGTTCGCCCTGGGATTCAACCATTGTGAAAGATATGACAAATTGCGGTCATAGTAAATACTTTTTGCGGCTGTTTCAGCCGGTTCACGGGCGTGTCGCAAATACTCTGGCGAATGTCCCTGCATCCGATGATGGAGGCGCCCCACCGGGCTACCGAAAGCCTCCGCAAGAGTTTTACCGAGAAGCTCAGCAGGCTGTGCCTCGCCGCCACTGAGTCTGTCATGAATTTGGTTTTTAGATACACAAAAGCCCGGCTACTTTCGTAACCGGGCTATTTGTGGCAGGTGAGGGATTCGAACCCCCGTAGGCAGTGCCAGCTGATTTACAGTCAGCCCCCTTTGGCCGCTCGGGTAACCTGCCGCCTAGCTAGGTGCTAGTTGCTCGCTCAAGCGAACAGAGACTACTCTACAGCACTTTTAGGGACTTGTACACTTCACATAAGGTTTTGTGACGAAGGTTATATATCTGGTTGTATTTATCATCTTTTCGTCACACAAGAGCGTCAGCGCACGCTCACCCGTATCTATCGCAGCGCCCGCGCTCTCACCCTATGAATAAAGCCGTGAATAAAGCCACCGCCTACAGCAGTTTTAGAAGGAGCGGGAAGGAGTATCGCCATCCTGCTCAAGCAGAAGCACAATCTCCAGGTGCTCCAGGTAGCGGCGCGCCTGCTCCACAGTGCACATGTCACCGGCAATCTCACGTTCCAGGTCACGGCGAACGCCACGGAAACGTGCCACCAGCGAAGGCTCAGTCAGAGTAATACCAATGCCTTCAAAAGGAGAATGCTTAGACTCTTCCGAATGCAGGTCAAGGTGAATATCGTGGTGGTCAGGCTCGCTGAGGCACTCAGCCTCAGGAATACCTTCGGGCTCAGCGCCCAGAGAGGTATGCAAGTCAATGAAGAGCAGGGTTTGCAGGTCACGAGCTTCCTCGCTCGTGCGTGCGTCCGTTGCAGACAGGTTATGAATAGTCATATCTCTATTGTCCTCTTTTTAGATTGGTAACGCCTGTAAAACAGGCCCGTATTTCTGTTAGTTAGCTGTGAACAAGAGCCCCAACCCGGTAGGCTAGTACTAACCGGTGCCAGTAGCACCTCATTCACGAAAGGAAAGCCCATGGCTAGCGAATCGTCATTCGACATTGTGTCCAAAGTGGACAAGCAGGAAGTTTCCAACGCACTGCACCAGGCCCAGAAGGAAATCTCCCAGCGTTACGACTTCCGCGGCGTTGGCGCAGAAATCGACTACTCCGGCGACAAGATCCTAATCAAGGCAAACGCCGAAGAGCGCGCCCTGGCAGTGCTCGACGTTTTCCAGTCCAAGCTGGTCAAGCGCGGCATCTCCCTAAAGTCCCTAGACTCCGGAAAACCCTACGCATCCGGTAAGGAAACCCGCATCGAGTGCTCCATCAAGGAAGGCATCGCGCAGGATCAGGCAAAGAAAATCTCCAAGATGATCCGCGAAGAGGGCCCCAAGGGCGTAAAGGCGAACATCCAGGGCGACGAGTTGCGCGTCTCCTCTAAGTCCCGCGATGATCTGCAGGAAGTCATTGCAATGCTCAAGTCCGCTGATCTTGAGATTGACCTGCAGTTCGTCAACTACCGCTAAGCTCAGGCGAGGCTCCCCCGCCCAGCGATGGGTGAGGAGAGACGGCTAGAAGCCGAAACGCAAAAGTCCTCGGGGTGGCTACTTCCACAGTAGCCACCCCGAGGATTTTTTGTCTGCCGACCCGTCATCGCGGGTAACAATCGTCATCGCGGGTCATATTCATGCAACGCCATATTCATACAGCGTCACATTCACGCCCGGTGACGAGGGCGAGAAAAGACTTAGTACTGACCCATCTCACGAGCCTGCTGCTGCAGACGCGCAATACGCTGATCCATCGGCGGGTGGGTAGAGAGCATGTTCTTCACCGAACCGAAGGGGTTCGCAATCATCATGGCGCTCGCCGCCTCAGTGCTACGGTTGTTCGGGTCCATCGGGTACATGGACACGCCGCTCTCCAGCTTGTGCAGCGCCGAAGCCAGAGCCAGCGGGTCGCCAGTCAGACGTGCGCCATCCTCGTCGGCATCAAATTCACGGGTACGGCTAATAGCCATCTGGATGACCTGCGTAGCAATGGGAGCCAGCACTGCAACCACGAACATGGCGAGGGGGTTGGAACGTTCACCATCGCGGTTGGATCCACCGAACATCGCACCAAACGAGAGGAATTGAGCCACGGTACCGATGATGGAGGCGATACCCGCCGCAACGGAGGAAGTGAGGATATCGCGGTTGTACACGTGCATCAGTTCGTGGCCGAGCACGCCGCGCATCTCACGCTCATCCAGCAACTGCAAAATACCCTCGGTGCAGCACACCGCCGCGTTCTGCGGGTTACGACCGGTTGCAAACGCATTCGGGGTCATGGTCGGTGCCACATAAAGGGCAGGCATGGGCTGACCCGCGCGGGAGGAAAGCTCCTCCACAATGTCGTAAAGCACCGGAACCTCTTCGCGGCTGACCGGGTAGGCGTTCATGGAGCGCAGGGCGAGCTTATCGGAGTTCCAGTAGGTGTAGATGACCGAACCCAAGCTAAACAGGCCCATAACCCAAATGAAGATGGAGGTGCGGAAAGTCGCCGAAAGCAGGCCACCGATGAGCAGCATCATGCCCACCATGGAGCCCATCAACAGGGCAGTTTTCAGTCCGTTGTTATGGCTGTGCATGGGTATCCTCCTGAACAATTAGGTCAGTGCGTACAGCGTGTACTTGACTCTATAGAATACGTGCAAGCACCCGCGTGTGCACCTTCTGGAGCGCGGATTCACCCAGAGCGTCACCGGCGCACTGAACTATGCGGGAGGGGTTAGGGAATAGCACCAGGGATATTCACTAGGGGCACTTGCTCCATCACCTGCGCCGTAGCAGTCGGGAAAATACCGAGTAGCAGAATCGTGCCGTACACGCCCAGAAAAAGGATGAAGAGCAGACCGAGCATCAGCTGACCCTCCAGATCAAAACCGGTGGTAGTACTGCGGTATTGACCGTAAATCACCGGGGTCACAATGGGTACACCAAAGAGTAGAACCATCAGCAGAATGTAGATGGGGTTTGTAAAGTCGTACACCATGACCCTATCCTCCTTGATGGTAATCGCCGGTGCGGGTTACTCTAGGTTCTTTGATTGTACGGCATCTTTTCACACCCGAGGCAGGGGTGAGGAGAAGCGCCACAGAGTGGATGAAAAGGACGCTCCATCGGCTTATTATGAGTTTTTCATAAGATAATGATGAATTTCTCATAATAACGTGTAGACTTATACCTATGACCGACGCAAAGACAACCTCCGATACGAAGAAGACCCAGCATCCAGACCACCATAATACTGGTTGCGCCCACACCACCGGCCTACCCCTGCTCTCCGCAATGAGCCCCGAACAGCTCGAAGAAGCATGGACCACCGGCCTGCGTACCAAGGGCCGACGCGTCACCAAGCAGCGCCTCGCCGTACTCCACGCAGTACAGGATCACCCGCACTCCACCGCCGACACCATCGTGCAGGCAGTCCGCGAGCGCATCCCCGCCATCACCGTTCAGTCGGTCTACGTGATTCTTGCCGATCTGACCGACATCGACCTACTGCGCAAGTTTGAGCCGCCGGGAACCCCCGCGCTCTACGAAACCCGCACGGGCGACAACCACCACCATGCCTTCTGCATACGCTGCGGCAAGGTCGAAGACGTGGACTGCGCGGTCGGTTCCGCGCCCTGCCTGACCCCCAGCAATTTTCACGGCATGGCGCTCTTCAGCGCAGACGTGCTCTATCAGGGCGTGTGCGTAGACTGTCAAACTGAGGCAGAAGCAGAACTGGCGAAGAGCCAGGTGCAAGCCGCAGCGAGCGTTCAGCACTAACGAACCACATTCCCACACCTTACTCCGGGCGTGAAACAGCGCCTCAGTGTTCGTTAGCTGCACCCTAAAACAGGAAGAATGCTCGTCGAAAACCACATAGCATCACCAAAAACACAAGGAGAAGCAAATATGTATCAGACCCCGCAGAACCCCATTCAGCCCGGTTCTTACACCACCACGAGCACTGGCACGCCGGTGGCTTCAGATGATCATTCGCTCACCGTGGGCGCCGATGGTCCCATCGTTCTGCACGATGCTTACACTGTTGAAAAGCTCGCTCAGTTCAACCGTGAGCGTGTGCCCGAGCGTGTGGTGCACGCGAAGGGAACCGGCGCATACGGCTACTTTGAAACCACCGAAGACGTTTCGCAGTACACCCGTGCGGCGCTCTTTCAGCCCGGCGTTAAAACCGAGCTGCTGATTCGTTTCTCAACCGTGGCGGGCGAATCCGGCTCCCCCGATACCTGGCGTGACCCACGCGGTTTCGCGGTGAAATTCTACACCACCGAAGGCAACTACGACCTGGTAGGCAACAACACTCCTATCTTCTTCATTCGCGATGCCATTAAGTTCCCCGACTTCATCCACTCGCAGAAGCGTATGCCCGGTTCGGGTCTGCGCGATCACGATATGCAGTGGGATTTCTGGACCCTCAATCCGGCATCGGCGCACCAGGTAACCTGGCTGATGGGCGACCGCGGCCTGCCCCGCACCCTGCGCCACATGGACGGCTTCGGCTCTCACACCTACCAGTGGATTAACGCCGAGGGTGAGCGCTTCTGGGTTAAGTACCACTTCAAGACCGAGCAGGGCAACGAGTTCTTCACCCAGGCTCAGGCCGATGAAATGGCGGGTAAGGATGCTGACTTCCACCGCCGCGACCTGCGCGAGGCTATCGAGCGTGGCGACTACCCCGCCTGGACGCTCTATGTGCAGATCATGCCCTATGAGGACGCGAAGACCTACCGTATTAACCCCTTCGATCTGACGAAGGTGTGGCCGCACTCGGATTACCCGCTGATCAAGGTGGGCCGCATGGTGCTGGATCGCAACCCGCAGAATTTCTTCGCCGAAATCGAGCAGGCAGCCTTCTCCCCCTCGAATTTTGTGCCCGGTATCGCGGCTTCGCCCGATAAGATGCTGCTCGGTCGTATCTTCTCCTACCCGGATGCGCATCGCTACCGCATCGGCACCAACTTCGCACAGCTGCCCGTGAACGCACCACACGCAGCGCCGGTGAACAACTATTCGCATGACGGTTCGATGCGTTATAACTTCAACGACCCCTCCGTTCCGACCTACGCGCCGAATAGTCTGGGTGGACCGCATGCGGATGCGGAACGCGCTGGCGAAGGTAGCTGGGAGTCTGATGGCGAGCTGGTACGCACCGCCTACACCCTGCGCCCGGATGATGATGATTTCTCGCAGGCTCGCACCCTCTACGAGGTAACCATGAACGACGAAGAACGCGAGCGCCTGATCAGCAACATCTCCGGTCACGTAGGCGCTGTTCGTTCCGACGAGATTCGTGAACGCGCGTTCCAATACTGGGATAGCGTTCACCCTGAGCTCGGTTCTCGCGTTCGCGAGGCCGTGGCAGCCGCCGCATCTGGTTCATAAGATACGGCAGCGTCTGTTCTCCTGTAGATTCGAGAACATGACGCACAGCTGGCTACTACTATGGGGTCGGTGACTTTCAGTAAGGTGGAGTCACCGGCTCCATATTTTAAACCCGTTTGCAGGATTACAACCCTCTCCAAACACAAAAATCGCCCGGAAGAGACAACACCGTGTGGGTGTCTCTTCCGGGCGATTTTACGTGACGGGTTTTACGAACTATGCGGATGCACTAGCACCAGCGGGAGAAGCGCCGAAGACCGCTTCCTATTCACCCACAATATCGAGGAGCTCGCGAATCTGCGCCGCGCTCAACACGGTGGAAGGGTTAATTGCGTTCACCTTCACGCTCGGTGCGCCAATCTCCAGGGCGTAACGCAGAATATCCAGGGCATTCGCCGAACGCACCTCAATATGCGGGTCCAGCGCCGCAATCTCAATGGGCGAGGTGAACACCAGCAGGCTCTTCGGGTTGCCGTTCTCGTCCGGGTCAAACACGAAGGAGGTACCGGAAGGGTCGGCCGGGTCAACGCCCACCAGCAGCACGGATGCCGGGGACACCAGGGAGCCGAGCAGCATCTGCATATTGTCCTGCACAAGCGCCATTTTCGCGCCGTCATTGCGAGGAGAAGTGACAATCCAGTGCACCTGAGCGCGCTCAATGTAGCACTCGTGGTCAGTGCCGGGGTCAACCACGATCAAGTCCAGCGCCTCATTGCTGAGGAAGTCAATGAAGACCTTCATCGCCGGTTCGCGCAGAATCAGCTCATCTCCCTCGGATTCCTGGCGCACGTAGCTCTTGCCAATGTGCTCGGAGGAGGAGAACACGCACAGCGCCTGCATGCCGGTCTCGGGCATGCGAATGACCTGGTGGGCCAGTACCGACTCGGGGCCCATCGGGTCAGTCTCGGAGGGAATCAGCAGGGAGCCGGTCGCATCAAGTAGAACGTCGCCACCAAGCATCGTACGAACCACGTTAATGAGGGTTCGCTCCTGCACGTCGTTGCGGAAGGTCTCCAGAGCAGCAACCAAGTAGGGGTTCGGAATCTCATGCTCGCTCGAAGACAATGATGCAGCGGCAGAGTGGCGGGCACGGCCCTCCATACGCTCACGAGCCCATGCCGGGATACGCGAAGCATCACGGGGGAACTCCGCCAGGTGCTCACGCACGTCGGTTGCGGTCAGAGTGCCTTCGTTCTTCCAGCTAGCAGGCTCGTCGTCACGGTTGTAGGAGGCACCCACGCTGAACTGCGGGTTGGGCCAGCCGGTAGCCGCCACCACGATGGAGGCGGTAAACCAGGTACCGCGGTTACCGTCGTAGGCGGCGCGCTGCAGCTTACGAACCTCAGCAATAATGGGCGAGCCGTCCTTGAGCGGGCCGATGGTGCCGATGAACTCTTCACCGTTGCGGAATTCACGCACGCGCACGAAAATCTGACCTGCCAGGGGTTTGACGTCCAGCACCATTTCGCTCCAGCCGGGGTCAACACTAACGACATCCAGCAGCCAGCTTCCAATGTTGTTCAGCGCGTCCTGGATGCGCGCGGCGCGGCTACTCGTCTCGGCGAGGCGGGGTTCAGTCATAGTTCATACATCCTTGAGTGTGAATACGGCGCGGCTGGAGGCATCCGTGTTCGGTCGTAGTGTCGGCTTACAGGGTGCCGGAAGAAGCCGTCTCTTCGATTCTAACGAACACAGGCACTCAACGCAGATAGTTTACGCCGAAAGATATATGCTCTACCTCTCCCCTGCACCTCTCACAGACGGCTCAATCGACCCTCTTATCGTCCAATACGCCTAAAGCGCACACTAAAACCGGGGATACACGGCATAGTGAACGCTAAAAGGTTGATAATCTTGAAGCATGACGAATTCTCTGCAGGACCTTATCGACGCATCGATCTTTATCTCCACCGAGTACCAGGCTCGACTCGCTGAGCTCGTGGGTACCTCCGAGTGGAACGTGGATTTCACCTCCCAGTCTCTGGATTTTGAGACCACTCCCCCGCTTTCGCTCAAGCCGCACCTGCTGGGCACCGAATCCGAGAACCGCGGTACTTGGATTTGGTCTTGGCAGCAGCTGGGCTACTTCCCCGACTCCGTTGTTTCCGCCGCTATTCAGGCGCGCGAAACCGGTGAGCGTGACGGCCTGACCGAGCTGACCACCGACGAACTGCCCCTCTCCGAGTCCCTGGCACGCCGCCTGACCCTGGCAGCCAAGACCATCAGCGGCCTGTACGCACACTACCCGCTACCCGCGGGCGCTGGCGTGCGCGCATGGACCCTGCTGGAGGGTGCCGAGCTGACCCTCGAGGCCCCGACCTACAAGGGTATCGGTCGCGTCATTGCTAAGACTCTGCAGAGCGAAGAGATCCACAACCAGGTTCTGGCGGTGGACTCCTACGCTCAGCAGCGCGGCTTCCACATCGCCTGGGACACCGAGGCAACCGCCGTGCTGACCGCAACCGACGGTGCCCTGCGCCTGTGGTTCGATGAGGGTCGTATTAGCGGCATCGAGCAGGCTGAGCCTCAGGTTGGCCCCGAGATTCTGGAGCAGTGCGCAGCCGCTGCCGCACAGCGTCGCGAATCCCTCGCCGCACTGCGCGCCGAGATTGAGCGCGTGGCAGCCGCAGAGGCAGCCGCTCAGAACGCACAGCGCGAGCAGGAGGCAGCAGAACGCGCCGCCGCACGTGCCGAGGCCGAAGCAGAGCGCGCCGTCGAGATTGCCGAGCACGCACCGGTCGCAGAGACCGAGGTACCCGGCGTCGAGAGCACCGAGAACCTCTACCCCGCCGACGAGGCTCCCTTCGATCAGGAGCCGGCAGAGTATGCAGAGCCCGGCCTGGTCACCGTGGAGACTCTGCCCGGCGAATACGAGGCAGAAGAGACCGAACAGGCTCGTGTCTACACCGACGAGTCCATCGGCGCCGAGCAGCCCGAGTACGAGACCGTTGAGGCTTCCGCAGAGTACGCTGAGGAGCCGGTCGCCGCTGAGACTGTAGCTGAGCAGCCCGTCGAGGTCGAGCAGGAAGCAGCAGAGTACGAGGAGCAGCACGTGGAGCCCATCCGCAACGCTGGCGCGGCTCCCGACCTGCAGGCAGAGCACGAAGAGGCAGCCCGCCGCGAGCAGGAAGAAACTGCACGCCGCGAGGCAGAGCAGCCCAAGAAGAAGGGCTTCTTCTCCCGCTTCTTCGGCCTCTAAACCGAATACGCAGCAACGCTTCAGGCGCGGTATCCTCGTGATACCGCGCCTGTGGCGTACCCGGCGGGTAGAGTAGCCTCGGTGCGCATCAATGCCCCAGCTGGCGCATCCGGACGACTAGCATTAGAAGAACGTAACTAAAGAATCAGGTCAGAAGAAACCATGTCAGAAACGCAGAAGCACACCACCCGCAACGGGTTTATCACCATCATCGGCACCTACCTCATTTGGGGTATGCTCCCCCTGTATTTTGTGGTGATGGCACCGGCGGGACCTATTGAGATCGTGGTGGCGCGAGTGGTCTTCTCCCTCATTTTCTGCGCCCTGCTACTACCGATTGTGCGGGCAACCGCGGACTTCCGCCGCGCTCTCAAGGACCGCCGCATCATGCTGGTGCTGACGGCGGCGTCGTTCCTCATCGGCGCAAACTGGCTTATCTACGTGATGGCAACGACCAGCGGCCACACGATTGACGTATCCCTGGGCTATTTCATTAACCCGCTGGTCTCCGTGGTGCTGGGTGTGATTTTCCTGCAGGAGCGCCTACGCGCCGCTCAGTGGGTGTCCGTCGCTATTTCTTGTATTGCGGTGCTGATGATGAGCCTCATCTACGGCCAGGTGCCCTGGACGGGTCTGGGTGTGGCGTTCTCCTTCGGCATCTACGGCCTGCTCAAGGCACGTGTAGCCCACGATGTGAGCCCCATCGTCTCGCTATCCCTGGAGACCTTTATCCTGGCGCCCTTCGGCGTTGCTGCCCTCTTTGTTCTCAACTCGCAGGGTCAGATGACCCTCTTCAGCGAAGGTGCCGGGCACTTCTGGCTTCTCGCGTCCACCGGCGTGGTCACCGTTGTTCCGCTGATGCTCTTTGCGGCGGCTACCAAGGCCCTGCCGCTCTCGGTCATTGGCATGGTGCAGTACCTGGGCCCGACCATCCAGTTCATTCTGGCTATCACCGTTCTGCACGAGCAGATGAGCCCCGATAAGGTGCTGGGTCTGAGTCTCATCTGGATTGCGCTCATCATTTTCACCGTGGATGCGTTACGTGCCTCCCGCGCCTACCGCGCCTCCGCGCTGTCCGACCCGGAAACCGGCATGATCCCGCTCGTACAGGCTGAAGACGTACAGAGCAAGTAGCTCTCCCCAAATCCGCACAAAACACAGTCCCACACAAAACACAATGGTGCCCCGCAGGCTAACGCCTGCGGGGCACCACTTTATATCGCGTTCACACTCTAAAGCTCAGAACCCTGAGCTTCAGCAGCATCATCGAGAGCATCCAGATCCGGCTGACGGTGCAGGTTCAGCAGAGCCAAACCCAGGCCACCCCAAATGATCAGGATTGCCACAATGAGCATCACAATTGCGGAGAAAGACATGAGGGCTCCTAACGGGTAATGGTCGAATCAACGTGGCCGTGCTCCACCTGACCGGAAATCACCGGAGGTGCCGGAGGCTCTTCAGCCGCACGAGACTTCTTCGACCAGGGCAGAAGAGAAACACCGATCGCGCCAACCAGCAGGAACGCACTCATACCCCAGCCGAAAATAGCCAGCAGATCCGCGGGGTAACCCTCATAGGGGGTTGCCACAAGCTTAATTACGCTCTGAATCAGGGAGTAGCCCAGAACCAGCGGGGTCACGACAGCCAGCAGAATCATCCAGATCTTGCCAACCTTAATGGAGGAGTAGCGGTTCAGGTGCTCAGCCAGAGCCGGCAGTGCACGCACCACGTATGCAACCACGATAATGGCGCACAGGCCAGCAGCCAGAATACCGAAGAGGTTTACGAAGTTATCGAGAATATCCAGCACGTACAGACCGGTGGTAGTCGGCATCAGCAGTAGCGAAATCAGCGCCATGGGAACAACCACCAGGATAGTGGAGAAGACACGGGAAGTCGCGAACTTATCCTGAATACCGGCAATAATCACCTCAAGAATCGAGATGAGGGAGGTGAAACCGGCAAAGAGCAGGGAGCCGAAGAAAAGGATACCGATTAGCACGCCGCCGGGCGCCTGAGAAATAATGGTCGGGAACGCGATGAACGCCAGACCAATACCGCTGGTTGCAACCTCGCTCACCTGGGTGCCAGCAGCCTGAGCCATAAAGCCCAGAGCCGAGAACACACCAATACCCGCCAGAAGCTCAAAACCGGAGTTCGCGAAACCAACCACAGCACCGGAACCGGTCAGGTCAGTCTTAGGCTTCAGGTAGGAAGAGTAGGTGACCATAATGCCGAAGCCAATGGACAGCGAGAAGAAAATCTGACCGTAGGCAGCAACCCACACATCGGGGTTAGCCAGGGAGTCCCAGCTGGGGGTGAACAGAGAGTTCAGACCATCAATAGCACCGGGCAGGGTCAGGGAGTAAATCACCAGACCAACGAACATGATGAGCAGAATCGGCATGAAGACAATGTTGGCGGCGCCAACACCCTTCTGAACGCCCAGAGCCATCACAGCCAGCAGCACACCCCAAATCAGCACCATGGGAACCAGAACATCCATGTTGAAGTCCAGGGAGACACCGGGGGTGTCTGCAACCTTCAGGAACTCACCCTGGAAAAATGCCTTCGGGTTATCGCCCCACGCATTAGTGAAGGAGAAAACCATGTAACGTAGCGACCACGCCACAATAGCGGCGTAGTAGATAGCAATCACGAAGTTAATACCCATGTGCCACCAGCCGATGAACTCGGTCTTACGGTTCAGACGGCGGAAAGCCAACGGGGACGACGCACGCGCACGGTGACCGATAGCGTAGTCAAAGAAAAGGAAGGTCAGACCGGCGGTCAGCAGGGCGACAATATAGGGAATCATGAAGGCGCCGCCGCCGTTATCAAATGCGATGTAGGGGAAACGCCAAATATTGCCCAGACCAACAGCAGAACCGATGGCGGCAAAGATGAAGACGCGACGGCTGGAGAAGCCTTCGCGCTTCGTGGGCGCCTTAGGGGTAGATGCTCCCATAGTTGTAAACCTCGAATGTGTGGGGACGCGGATGGTTGGGGCGAGAATAACCCGTCGGAGTGATTGGGCTCTGCTCGCGTCCAGAAATAGTAAACGGCTCTCCAACACGGGTTGGGTGTGGGAGCCGTCAGGCGTCTGAGGGGTGGATGTGCACCTCGGACATGCCTATAAGGTTTACCTTAAAGGTAGGGGTCGGTCAAGGAGACCCCAGCATGCGGAAGCTTTCGGAGGGTGAGAGGAGCCCCAAGCCACCCCGAAAATCTGCGCTGACTAGCCATAACATAGAAAACTCCCGCCGAATCCGGACAGATTCAGCGGGGGTTTTGAAGTATGAGACACCCGGAAGTCGTTAGACCCGAGTACACACTACACGGCAGGTTTTAGCCTTCGCGGTGAACCACAGCATGAGCGAAGGACTCCAGCGCAGCCTTCGCAGTGGACTCAGGCAGCGGAGCAATCGCGGCAATCGCGCGGTCCGCCCAGTCGTAGGCAATCTGCCATGATTCCTGGGTGACCGGGTGGGCGGCGAGCGCCTCCACCGCGGTCTCCAGAGCCTTGTCGGAGCTGAGGTCTACATCTAGCAGTGCACGAACCTTGATAGCAGATTCGTCGCCGGCGGCTACCGCGCGGTCCAGCAGGATGGTCGGCAGGGTCGGCACGCCCTCGCGCAGGTCGGTGCCGCGGGTCTTGCCGCTGGTCTTACCGTCGCTCACAATGTCGATGACGTCGTCAGCCAGCTGGAACGCCACGCCGACCAGCTCACCGTACGCCTTGACCATGGAGATAACATCTTCGGAAGCGCCCGAAAGCAGGGAGCCGTACTCGCCGGCAGCGGCAATCAGGGAACCGGTCTTACCCTCAATGACCGCGATGTAGTGGTCGAGCAGGTCCTGACCCTCACGGGGGCCGGTGGTCTCAAAGAGCTGGCCGAGCACCAGACGTTCGAAGGTCTGGGACTGAATCTTCATGGGGCGGGTACCCAGCTCGGACACCAGCAAGGATGCGCGGGAGAAGATCAGGTCGCCGGTGAGAATCGCGACGGAGTTGCCCCAAATCATCTGGGCGCTGTCCACGCCGCGGCGCTTGGGGGCATCGTCCATCACGTCGTCGTGGTAGAGGGTTGCCAGATGGGTCAGTTCAACGACCACGGCGGCTTCGATGACGTCATCGTTGATTTCGCCGTCTACGGCTGCGCAGAGCAACGCCAGCAGGGGGCGCACGCGCTTGCCACCCGCGGAGAGCAGGTGACGGGATGCGACATCCGCCAGGTGGTCGGTCTGCGCGATGGCTTCTGCCAGGCGCTCCTCAATACGTGCGAGAGAGGAGAGAATCTGCGGACCCAGCTTGGGGTCAGCGGCGATGAGTTCAAAGCCTGCGGGCAGTTTCAGGTCGAGGTCTCCCAGCAGGTCGGTTGCGGCAATGGGCTGCTCTGCGTTGCTCACGGTGTCTTCTATCTTCTTGGTGTTGGTGTCTTCGGTGGTGTGTGAACGCGGTGTCTATGCGTTGTGTGCTTCAGGCTTGAAACCGCGGTGAATGGCGACGATGCCGCCAGTCAGGTTGCGGTACTGCACGGAGGTGAAGCCCGCTTCCTTGAACTTCTGCGCCAGTTCCTGCTGGTTGGGCCAGGTGATGATGGACTCGGCGAGGTATTCGTAGGATTCGGGGTTGGAGGAGATTGCGCGGGCAATGGGCGGGATTGCCTTCATGATGTAGTTCTTGTAGACCGCGCCGAAGGGGGCGAAAATCGGGGTGGAGAACTCGAGGATGACGATGCGTCCGCCGGGCTTGAGCACGCGGTAGATTTCGCTCAGTGCCTTGGGGTAGTTGGCGACGTTGCGCAGGCCGTAGGACATGGTGACCGCGTCGAAGGTTTCGTCGTCGAAGGGTAGGGCGGTGACGTCTGCCTGCACGAAGGTCATGTCGGGGCGGCGGCGGCGGCCCACATCCAGCATGCCTTCGGAGAGGTCTGCTGCGATGACGTCCACGCCGGCGTCGGCGAAGGGTTCGGAGGAGACTCCGGTGCCTGCGGCTACGTCCAGCACTTTCTGGCCGGGGTGCGCGTCGACGGCTGCGACCGCCTGCTTGCGCCAGTAGATGTGCTGGCCGAGGGAGAGGATGCCGTTCATGAGGTCGTAGCGTTCGGCTACGGTATCGAACATGGCGGCGATGTCGCTGGTTTTCTTGTCTAGGGTTGCGCGGGTTGCGCGAGTGTTCTTCTCTGCGTTCACGTTCTCAATTGTGGCATGGAGGTTACTAGATTCGATAGTTGGGTAAACCGTAGTAGTGTCGCACGGTGCGTTAAGGTGCGTTCTGGAGTGGTTTTCGAGTTGCTAATTCTGGGTTTTATTCAGTTTTTGGGGGTGCGAATTATGCATATTCAGCAAAAATTTATGAATATTTATGTGTATGCTTGCATTTTTTAACATAGGCGCGCACAATAGACCATAGATTTCATAGAGCACACCCCACACAGGAGCATCCCAATGAACACCGCATCCCTCAAGAAGGCATCCCTCAAGCCCCTCGCACTGCTGGCAGTACTGTCCCTGGCACTGACCGGCTGTGTCTCCACCGCCAACGAGAACACCGACCCTAACGGCGAGGTCAGCCTCGTCAAGTCCGGCATCCTCAGCGTCTGCACCAACACCCCTTACAAGCCCTTCGAATATGAAGAAAACGGCACCATCGTCGGCCTGGATGCAGACATCGCCAACGCTATCGCCTCCGACCTGGGCGTGAAGGCTCAGCTGATCTCCATCAGCTTCGAGGGTCTGGACTCCGGTACCGGTCTTGCCACCGGTCAGTGCGATATCGCCCTGGCGGGTATCGGCGTGACCGATGAACGTAAGAGCAAGATGGAATTCACCACCGTCTACTTCGACGACAACCTGGCAATCCTGGTCCCCAAGGGTTCCTCCATCACCTCCGCCGCAGCCCTGAAGGGCGTGAGCGTTGGTGCGCAGCAGGCAACCAGCGGTGAAACCTACGCCAAGGAAAACGGTGCAGAGGTCATCCAGTACGAAGACACCTCCCTCATGTTCTCCGCTCTGAAGACCGGTCAGGTCAAGGCAGTCGCAGCGAACCTCTCCGTGGTGTCCGAGGCACTGACCAATGACCCGGACTCCTTCAAGATCGCCTACCAGGATTCCGAGAACACCGAGCAGATTGCCGCAGCAGTTTCCTCCGACAACAAGGCACTGCTGGCCAAGGCAAACGCTACCATCGCCAAGCTCAAGGAAAACGGCGAACTCGACAAGATGAAGGCCAAGTGGGTTGGTACCACTTCCTCCACCTCCGCGAGCGCCTCTTCCTCCGCTTCCTAAGAATCTAGCTGGTTAGTCTCTCCCCCAATTCAGGAGTACCCTTATTACTTTTGGGTTGGGGGATTCTCCGGCCTCTACCCTTGTGAGCGTATAAAACGCTCTTGACCGAACAGCACACGGATAAGAAAGCGCATGTCCTCTAAACTCTCACCCCGTCAGAAGCAGAAGCTCTTCCGCTACGCGCAGTACGCCCTTCTGGCAGTTATCGCCCTGGCAGCCATTCTTCTGGCTGATTGGAAGACCCTCAGCCAGCAGGTATTCAACCTGGATGTTGCGGCTAAGCAGTTCCCCGACGTCATCACCGTGGCGCTGAAGAACACCCTGCTGTACACCACCTTGGGCTTCATTGTGGGCCTCTCCGGCGGTCTACTGCTGGCGCTCATGCGTATTTCTTCCATCGCCCCCTACCGCTGGATTGCGACCCTGTACGTGGAGCTTTTCCGCGGTATCCCGGCACTGCTGGTCTTCTTCGCGTTCGGTTACGGCATTCCCCTGGCGTTCAAGATCCGCTTCGTGGATAACCTGATTCCGGTGACCCTGTCCCTGGGTATGGTTTCGGCAGCTTACATTAGTGAGGTTCTGCGTGCGGGTCTGCAGGCGATCCCGAAGGGTCAGATGGAGGCGGCACGCTCCCTGGGTATGTCCCACACTCGCGCGATGATTTCGATCATTATTCCTCAGGCGTTCCGAGTGGTTCTACCTCCGCTGACCAACGAGGTTATCCTGCTGACCAAGGACTCCTCCCTCGTGTACCTGCTGGGCGTGACGGTTTCTCAGTACGAGCTGGCGAAGTTCGGCCGTGAGGGCCTGACCGCCGCTAACGCGGGCCTGACTCCTCTGGTGGTTGCGGGTCTGTGCTACCTGATTATCACTGTTCCGCTGGGCCAGCTCTCCGCATACTTTGAGCGCCGCACCCAGCTTGCGGGCCGCAAGTAAGCGCAACGACAGATACGGATTACGGAAGATACTATGACTGTTTCAACTTCATCCATGGCCGCCTCCTCGGTGCGCATTTCTAACCTGCACAAGTCCTACGGCAAGGTTCAGGTTCTCAAGGGCGTTGACATGCAGGTCAAGCCGGGCGAGGTCGTGTGCCTTATCGGCCCTTCGGGCTCCGGTAAGTCCACCCTGCTGCGTTGCGTGAACCTGCTGGAGGAGCCGAACGACGGCACCATCATGGTGGGCGATACCGAGGTCACCGACCCGGACGTAGACATTAACCGCGTGCGTACCCACATGGGTATGGTGTTCCAGCAGTTCAACCTGTTCGGCCACCTGAACATTCTGGATAACTGCACGATCGCTCAGATTAAGGTTCTGGGCCGTTCCAAGGCTGAGGCGGAGGCGGTTGCCCGCGAGCAGCTCGCCAAGGTTGGTCTGGAGGGCAAGGAAGACCGCTTCCCGGCTCAGCTGTCCGGTGGTCAGCAGCAGCGTGTGGCTATTGCACGTGCGCTGTCCATGAACCCGGACCTGATGCTCTTCGATGAGCCGACCAGTGCGCTCGACCCGGAGATGGTCGGCGAGGTTCTGAGCATTATGCGCAACCTTGCTGACGAGGGTATGACCATGATCGTGGTGACCCACGAGATGACGTTCGCCCGCGAGGTCGCCGATAAGGTCGTCTTCATGGCCGATGGCGTGGTCGTGGAGGAGGGCCCCGCCGATCAGGTGATTGGCAACCCCCAGCACAAACGTACTCAGGCTTTCTTGGCGCGCGTGCTCGATCCGACCCACGCCGTAGTAGACTAGTACTAGCTCTTGAAAAACGTAGCGGGCGGTGCTGTACGAAACATTCTGTTTCGCGCAGCACCGCCCGCGTTTTAATGCTCTAGTTCGCCGCTATTTCGGTTCTAGAAGATACGGCGCGCCACCTTGTCAAAGAGACGGTCCGGTAGCACGGTATGCAGGAACACGGAGGGCTTAGCACCGAATCCCACGAGGTAGCGGGTCTTGGGGCGGCGCGCCTCCAACGCTCGCAGAATAGCGTTAGAGATAACCTTGGGCTCTGAGAGGTTGGAGGAGGGCGAGTAGAGCTTACGCATATTTGCCGCAACCCGCTGCGCCTGAGCCGCGTAGACACCGTTTCGGGAGGATTCCTCGAGGTGGTCTGCCGCGATGAGTCCCCAGGGGGTTTTGATGCCGCCGGGCTCGATAATGGCCACGTCGATACCGAACTCTTCAGCCTCCATGCGCAGTGCATCGCTGAACGCTTCGAGGGCGTACTTGGTGGCGTGGTACCAGGCACCCAGGGGCGAGGTAATACGCCCCGCCATCGAGGAGATGTTCAGGATGTGCCCGCTGCCCCGTGCACGCATATGCGGCAGCACCAGCTGGGTGAGGCGCGCGAGGCCGAAGAGGTTCACCTCGAACTGGCGGCGTGCCTCGTCGATGGGGACGTCTTCAATGGCGCCGTAGGATCCGTAGCCTGCATTGTTGATGAGCACGTCAATGCGGCCTTCTGCGTCAATGATCTGCTGTACGGCGGCTTCCATGGATGCTTCATCGGTAACGTCCAGACTGAGCGCTTTCACACCCTCGGAGGCGAGCTCTTCAATCTTCTCAACGCGGCGGGCGGCACCGTAGACGATGTAGCCGTAGCGCACCAGTAGCGGCGCCACGTCGTAGCCGATACCGGAGCTGGCGCCGGTGAGAAGAACGACGGGACGTTGCAGCGACTTGGGCATTGCGCATCCTTTCGGGTTGTTCCCTGTGATGATAGCGGAGGTGTACTTCTCAGGGTACGCCCGCGCGGGGTGTACGAGCGTGCAGAAAGCTCAGGGCGTAGCGTAAGGGTATTCTCGCGGGCATATGTGAGGGCAGGAAGGCATACAAAAGCTCGCCGCGGCATCCTGTGCAGATACGGCGGCGAGCTAATGTTTTGGGGTTAGGGGTTTAGAGGTCGGGGATTAGACCTCTTCGACGTCAATATTGACCTTGGGTTCGGGGTGCGATTCGCCGGTCAGCATGGTCACCAGCAGGGTGGAGTCCTTCACGGCGCGCAGGGAGTGCAGCAGCTTGGCGGTCACGTGAATCGGCTTGCCGGGCACCAGGGTAATATCGCGGTCCTTCACGTGGAAAATCACCTCGCCCTTGAGCACCTGCACAAAGACGGGGTGTACGCTGTGGTGCTCGTGCCAGGACTGGCCTGCTGCCAGTTCCATGAGGGTCAGGTTGCCGCCGTCGGCATCAACGATCTTGCGGGCCTGGGGCTTATCTTCAAAGGGGGTCAGCGCTTCGGTGAGCTGAGGGAATACGAGGACGCGGCCTTCATGGGTACCTGCCATGGTACGCACCTTTCTCTTGAGGGGTGAGTGAAAGGGGGCGCGCACCCCCTCCCTATTATTGGTATTTAAAATACTAAATTATTTATATTGTATTCCCCTCCCCGCAACAGGACAATACCTCAACTCACACCGAGCTAAAACACCCCGAGCAGGGAGGGGAACAACATCTACTGATAACTCCACACCTTCGAATAGGCGGAGCGATTACTATTACGCGGACGCAACAGGTTCACCATCAACGCCGTCGTACCAAAGCTCACCGCAATAATCATGCAGGTCGCCGCGGTAAAAGCACCGCCGGGAATCGGTGCAAAAATCGCAATCAAGTACAGAATCACCGCGCAGAACGACAGGAACAGCGTCGCAATCGTCATCAACGGCACCAGCACCAAACCGCCACGCGCCGGCACCGCAAAATCTGCCGGACGCACATAACGCAACACACCCATACCCACAACCGTCCAGATGGCGGTGACCAGAATAGCGGTCACCACATCCGCCGGGCGGTGCCAACCGTTAATAATCGTGGAGGCACCCGTCAGGCAGGTCGCCAATGCCGCGCAGAGAGCCACCGTGGGCCGCAAGAAACGAGGCGCCGCCAGGAAGAGCGCCGTGCCAGCCGCCGCCGCGAAGGTTGTGTGGCCACTGGGCGCCGAGTTGCTCAGCGCTTCCTGAACACCCAGGTCGGGCTTCACAATCAGGTAGTGCTTGAGCAGATACGTACTCGTCACCGCCGCAGCCGCGGCCAGCACACCAATCAGCGAAGGCAGGAACCGGTGCTTCCAAATCAGCACCGCAACCAGACCCAGCACGGCAATCACGCCGACAACCGCAGGAAGAGAATCCAGCGCCGTCAGGGTCGGGCCGCGGTAACTCTTGAACTGGTTCGCGTACTCGGTGTACGCCTGCTCATCAACCTGCTGGCCGGTCGCCGTGTAAATGAAGAACACGAACGCGCCGTAGAGAGACAGACCCAAGAACAGCAACGCCATCACGTGACGCATCAAAATACCGGTACTCGGAAGATGATGCACTTGCTCTTCGCCGGGACGATTCACCGGGCGGCCCGAAGCATCCACGGGAACCTGACCGGTCTGAACATACGCACCGTTCGGGTAGGCGGCGGCAGGATACGCCTCGGGAGGATAAGCCACCGGCTGCGGAGGCATCGCACGCATGGGAAGAGGCTGATGAGCACCCATCTGAGGCGCACCCATTGGGGAGGCACCCATCTGATTGTTCAGCGGGAAACCGCTCACCGGAGGCTTCGGCGGATCCAGGCGGCGCGTAGCCTGCATCGGTTCATCCGCACTATAGTTCCCCTGAGAAGCACGCTCCTGCGGCGAGGGAATCGTCTCAGGAATCTTAATGGGGGCGCGGTAAGCGCGCGGCAAAGGACGAGTCGCGCCAATAACCTCTGAAAGTTCGGGATACGAAGAAATAACTTCGGTATTCGCAGATTCAGCGTTCGCGGAACCGGTATTCATGGAACCTGCAGGCGCAGTTTTGTTAGCCGGCGAGGAATCGTAATCCGTCAAAACTTTCGTGCGGTCATCACTGTGCGTAGCGGCAGGGGTAGCCGTTTCGTGGGAGGTGAGCACCTGGGTAGCATCCTGATAATCAGAGAGCACCGCAGTCGGGTCCTGATAATCAGAAAACGCCTGAGTCGGGTCCTGATAATCAGAGAGCACCGCAGTCTCATCAGAGGAAAACACCGTAGTGGGCGCATTGTCAGCAGCGGCCGCATGCACATCAGCGGGGTGAAGCACACTGGTAGCATCGAGGTTTTCGGAGCTCTCCCAACCGGAGTTTTCCGAACCCGATGTATTTGCCGGTGTTTTCTTCTTCATAACCCTTTGTACCTTCTCGCCCTCATGTCTGTTAGTGATACCCGAGCCCGCAGATGCCAGCCCCTCAAAACGGTAGCCCTCAAGCTGCCGTTTTATGCGAAGCACCGTCCGAGTTCTCGGGCGAATAACTACCTACTATCCCAGGTTTAACTACCTACTATTCCAGGTTAAGCTATGAAAAACTAAAGTTTTTTCGACCACAACCTGAGAGTTTCCAGAGAATGCGTGACAGGGTGCGAGCGCACCCGCCCGCCCCTAGAATGCTATGGTGAGCTCATAGCGCATCACAGAAGGGCAGATACCTTGAACACCAGTATGAGCGTGCCGCCTCTCGGCTACGGTTTTCACCTCACGAACACTCCCCTGCCGCCGCTGCAGGAGATTCTGGAGAACCTGTTCACGGTCGAAATTCCGATGACGGTCACCTTCCGCGGGGTCAATAGCCGCCAGAGCGCGCTGATTTGCGGCCCGCACGGCTGGGGCGAGTTCGCGCCCTTCCTCGAGTATGGTGCGCAGGAGTCTGCCGCGTGGCTTGCCTGCGCGCTAGAGGCGGCATGGTTGCCCACCCCGAAGCCGGTGCGTACGCGCATCCCGCTGAACGCGACCCTGCCCGCGGTGCCCGCCGAGCGTGTGCCGGAGGTGCTCGCCAAGTACGAGGGTGAGATTCAGGAACTGAAAATCAAGGTGGCGGAGAAGGGTCAGAGCCTCGCCGACGATATTGCCCGCGTGGCGGCTGCACGAGATGCCCTCCCGAATGCGCGTCTGAAGGTGGACGCGAACATGGGCTACACCCTCGCCGGTGCCCTTGATGCACTGCGCAAGCTCTGCGAGTACGGCATTATTTACGCCGAGCAGCCGGTGGCGACTATCGAGGATATGGCGTCGCTCCGCTTTGCCATCGCCAAGGAGGGGCTGCCCGCCCGCATTGCCGCGGACGAGTCAATCCGCAAAGCGGAAGATCCGCTGAAGGTGGCGCGCGCAAACGCCGCGGATCTGATGGTTATTAAGGCGGCACCGCTGGGCGGTGTACGCCGTGCGCTCGCGCTGGTGGAGCAGGCGCAGCTTCCGGCGGTAGTTTCTTCTGCGCTGGAGTCTTCGGTGGGCATTGCCACCGGTGCCTCTCTGGCGGCCTCCCTACCGACCTTGAGGTACGGGTGCGGTCTGGGCACGGTCTCCCTCATGGCTGAGGACGTTACCTACGAGCCGCTCATCGCCCGCGACGGGTTCATGGATCTGCGCGCCATCACCCCCAGCCCGCAGCGCCTGGAGCGTCTTGCCACCGATGAGCAGACCCGCCAGTGGTGGGTGGAGCGCATCACCGCCTGCTACCGGGTTCTGGAACGCGCCTGCGGACTGTGAAGACTGTAGTTTTCAAGGTCGCGCCTGTGAAGGGTAACCATAACTGAATGAAAAACCTTACGGCATTAGAATGGTACGGTGACTGAAAACCGCTCAACCCCCGCCATGCTCACCGCAGTATCCGTGCTCGATTCGCTGATTCGTGCCGGTATGCGGCATGTTGTCGTGTCTCCGGGATCCCGTAGCGCACCTCTTGCGTACGCTATTGCCGCCGCCGCTGAAGCCGGCGCGCTCATTGCGCACGTGCGCGTGGACGAGCGAAGTGCAGCCTTTACCGCCCTGGGTATTGCCAAGGCATCCGGTCAGCCCGTAGGCCTGGTGTGCACCTCCGGTACGGCACTGGGCGAGTACGTGCCCGCCGTCATGGAGGCGTACCACGCCGGCGTGCCCCTAGCGGTGCTGAGCGCGGACCGTCCGGTGCGTCTGCGCGGTAGCGGTGTGAATCAGACGACCCGTCAGGCGAGTTTTTTCCATCCTTTTGTGCGTGCTGAAGCCGATCTGACCTCCTATCCCGAGCAGGTGGAGGGCGAGCAGACTCAGGCTTTTGCCGCTTGCCTGAATGCGCTGACCGGTCGTAGCGCCGAGCACTGGCGCAAGCAGTCTGCCGAGCCGATTGGCCCGGTGCACCTGAACATTTGTTTCGATACGCCGCTGACCCCCTCGGGTCGTTTTGCGCAGATGCTGCCGCAGTGGGCACAGAGCCTGCTGGAGGATTACGACCCGCAGGCTGAGGGCCGCGCCCGCGCCGTCCACGCTGAGGGTTCCGGGCTCTCCAGCGCCGAGCAGCGTTGGCTTCTGGATTCTTTGGAGGCGCAGGCGGACCTTGCGGAGTTCACTCCGGCGCACCGCACCGTGGTGGTTGCCGCTGACGGTGCCGGCGAGTTTGCGGCGGAGTTCGCGCGCGTGCTGAACCTGCCGCTGTTCGCGGAGCCTTCCTCCGAGGCGCGCCACGGCGTAACCTCCATTCCTCACTACCCGCAGCTGCTCGCTGATGATTCGTTCGCCCCCGCCGCGCAGATTGAGCGTGTGGTGCTCTTCGGCCACCCGACGCTTTCGCGCCCGATTACGGCGCTGCTGGAACGCGAAGATATTCAGTGCGCGTTCTACACCCCGCGCCGCGCCAGCTGGTACGAGCCGGGCGCCCGCTCCTTCGTGGAACTGTCGACCCCGCACGAGCTCGCCGAGTTTGCGTGCGCATCCTCTGCTACCGCTGATGAGCTGGTGGACGAGCTGAGCTGGCTAGAGCAGTGGGTTGAGCCCGCCCGCAAGCTACAGGATGAGTGCCTGCACGCCATTGCCGCCTACGAACACCCCGATGCCGAGAGCTCGGTTGACTACACCGATTACCGCAACCGCACCGCTGGCCGCTCCTACGCCCGCCGCGTCTGGCAGGATGCGGTGGCTCAGTGCCGCCTGCTCGTACTGGGATCCTCAAACCTGGTGCGTGATTTGGATGCGGCAGCCCCCGCCCTGGGCGAGCCCGCCCCCGCGCGCGTGTTTGCTAATCGCGGTCTTGCCGGTATTGACGGCACGATTGCGACCGCTATTGGTGTGTCCCTGTCGGGCTACTACCCTGCCGGCGTGGATGAGAACTCCCGCCCGGTCATTGGCGGCGCCGCGTTGCCGGTGACCCTGCTGTGCGGTGACCTGACTTTCCAGCACGATGTGTCCTCACTAAACCTGCCGAATACTGAGCTTCTGCCCGAACTGCGGGTTGAGGTCTTTGACGATGCCGGCGGCGGTATTTTCACGACCCTTGAACACGGCGATATGGCTCGTCAGAAGCAGTTCACCGCCGCTGTGAATCGTTTCTTCACGGTGGTTGCCGCCCCGAATACTGATCTGGCGCGCATGGCTGCCGGTTTTGGTACCGAATCGGGCATTGAGGTGCGCATTCACACGCCCTAAAGCCGTTTCTAAAGGCTGCAGGCTAAGCCCCGTGCGCAGGGTTGACCGATATACTGAAAACTACCTGTGCCGTAGCCTTCCGTGGCTGAAAGCTAGCCGGTTGTAGCGGTTTCACTCGCCGCTGCATTCGCGTTTTTCTGCGCGCCTGCTGACGCAAGGCACCCTATCTATCATTTATTGACATTCACGCTCTCGCCGCTGATGCACACCGCCCGCGACCCGAGGTTTTACCCCGGTGAGCCCGGTGCCTGCGGCGGGCGTTGCTCCCAAGGATTCTCATGAGCTCACTCGATATTATTGTTGCTGTCCCCTCCGGAGCCGGTTGGGTTCCCGTACACGCCATGGCGGAGCTTCTCGCCCGCTACACCGGCGGTACCGTCCACACCGTGGATGTGGGCGCATCCCTCAGCAAGGAAACGAAGCTTCTGGCGCGTCTGCCCCGCCTCAAGGGCGGCTCCAAGCGTTGCCTGGTGATTGCTTCTGATCCCGGTCAGCTGTACGCCATTTCGCAGCGTTCCTTCGCGTTCCGCCGCTACGGCGCAATCTACGGCTGGGTGATTGATAGCTTCTGGGATGACCGTATTCCCGCGGTGGCTAAGTCCTCCACCTACGACCGTATTTTCGTTGCGGACGTTGACGACGTTCAGCCCTGGACTGCCGCGGGCGTGAAGACTCCCGGCGTTCTGCCCTGGGGTGCGGATGTTTGGAGTGCTTTCTCTGACCGTCTGGCTGCGCTGGGCTCGAAGAGCACCGACCTGCTGCGCGTGGGCCGTCAGCCCGCCGCCTACGAAGATGACGAGGCGACCGCCGCCCTCGCCGGCGAGCTGGGTCTGAGTTTTAAGGGCCGCCCGCCCTTCGGTGCAAATGACCGCGAGTCGGCTCAGCACCTGCAGGATTCGCTGAACCGCGCGAAGTTCCTGCTGGCGTTCTCCACTTCGGTCAGCCCGGCGCCATACACTCACCCGACCAAGGAGTACATCACCGGTCGTTGGACCGACGCCCTGGCTTCGGGCGTGACCGTGGTCGGCAAGGTTCCGAACACCACCACCGTGCGTGAAATTCTTTGGGATGGCGCAACCATCGACATTGATCACGCGGATGCACGCACAGGCCTCGCGCAGGTTGCCGATGCGGTCTCCCGCTGGACTCCGGCGCAGGGTGAGCTGCAGATTCGTCAGGCGCTGCAACACCTGGATTGGCGTCATCGTTTCGTGCAGCTGTGCGAGGCAATGGGTGAAGTCCCGGCTTCTTTGGCAGCTGATTGCGAGGCAATGCACGCCCAGTACGTTCAGCGCTAAATACGTGCCCTAAGGTTATGGGTATATAAAAGGTGAGGGCTGGTTTCTATCATAGAAACCAGCCCTCACCTGTATTTGTGCCCCATGAGGCATATTGCATACGGGGTTTTAGTACGAAGCCTGACCCAGAGTAATCGGACCCGTGAAACCACTGGTATCCGGGTGATCCGCCTCCAGGTACGCCGCTACTGGTGCGCCTTCAAGCTGAGCCAAACGATCCAGCAGGAAGCGCGTAGCACCCGGTGCATACGGCAGCTTATACATTGCCGCGGTCGTCGCCTCGTCATCACGATTTAAAGTGGAGGAACGAATCGACTCAATAGCGGTCACCATGGTGTTACGCTCACGCTCCACGAAGGTGCGGTCTACCGGCTCACCGTTACCGGGCACAAACACGCGGTAGCGATCAAATTCGAGCACGGCACCGAGAGTATCAATCCAACGGTCGGGGAAAGAATCCTCAAAGTAGGGGTCGGTACCCTCTTCAATCAGACCGCCCATGAACAGCACGTCCTCAACACCGACCATAATGTCACCGTCGGTGTGGCCGGGACCCATGTACATGAGGGTTACGCTACGCTCACCCAGGTCGATGGGGGTGAAAGTGATGCCGTCGCCCCTATTGGCGACCAGGCGGTTGGGAACAACAATATTGGTGGCGGCACCCTGATTGTGTGCCATTTCCGGTTCCAGCGTCTCGACGTAGGGACGCTGCGCCTCACCGTATTTACGGATTGCACGCGCGGCGCGAGGATGCGCCCAGAATTCTTCGGTACCCATTGCCGCGAAAACATCGTTGCCGAAGAAACGCTCATAGTGTCCGTGAGTGTTTACAACGGTAATAGGAAGGCGCGTGAGACGGCGAACCTCATCATAAATTTCGGTTGCCTGACGGGGACCTGCGCCGGTATCTACGACTAGTGCACGGTCCAGTCCGAGGACCAGGCCGGTGTTCAGTCGGTAGTTGTCGGTCGCAATGCGGTACACGCCGTCTGCGAGTTCAATAGTACGAGCCATAGATACAACCCTACTGGAATTTTTAGCGGCTGAGGAGTTATTCGGGCTTCAGAGAACAGAAATTTACGGTTCGGTAACAATTCAAGGCAATGAAAGTGCATTATTTTGCGCAAACTTATCTCTAGCAACAAGAAAGTGGTGAGCCTTATCAACCTCTCCGGCTTGTTTGAACAGCACATCATCGCCAAAGGAGCCCCTCGAAAAGTCCGGCGCGCATCCGTAGAAGCAATATTTATGCCACGATGCCACTCAACCTAGAGTCGTGCGCACGGTTAACCCGCATCTAACACCCCTATAGGATAGGAGTATGACTTCTTCCCCGACCTCGTCTTCCACCCCTTCGAACCTGCCTTTCCCCAGCGGTACCGGACGCTACGCCCCCTCCCCCTCGGGGGATTTGCATCTGGGCAATTTGCGTACCGCTATTTTGGCGTGGGCGATGGCTCGCCGCGGTGGCAAACCCTTCTATCTGCGCGTGGAGGATCTAGATCGCGTGCGCCCGGGTGCCGCAGAGCGTCAGATTGCTGATTTAGCGGTGCTGGGTCTGGATTGGGATGCAAGCCCTGGTACCCCGGCAGCCGGTGCCCCGACAGAGCGCGTTGAGGGCAGCGAAAGCGCCGAGGGCAAGGAAGTAGGTGTGCTGTACCAGAGCACGCGCCTTGCTGCCTATGAGCAGGCGCTTGCGCAGCTGCGCGAGGCAAACCTCGTCTATGAGTGCTTCTGTACCCGCCGCGAAATTCAGGAGGCGTCGAGCGCCCCGCACGGTGCGCCGGGCGCATACCCGGGCACCTGCCGTGAGCTGAGCAAAGCGCAGCGGGAGGAGCGCCGTGCTCAGCGTTCGCCGGCTCTGCGTCTGCGTGCCGAGTGCACGAGCTACACGGTGCAGGATGATTTTTACGGTGCTTACACGGGGCTGGTGGATGATTTTGTGCTGGTGCGCAATGACGGCACCTACGCCTATAACTTGACCTCGGTGGTGGACGATGCATTTGTGGGGGTTGAGCAGATTGTGCGCGGTGATGATCTGCTCCCTTCGGCGCCTCGCCAGTCGTATTTGGCGCAGCTTTTGGGTTTGACGCAGCCACGTTACGCTCACGTGCCGCTGGCGCTTAACGAGGGGGGTAAGCGCCTGGCGAAGCGTGACGGTGCGGTGACCCTGCCGCAGCTGCGCGAGGCGGGTGTCGAGATTCCGACGATTTTGGGTTGGATTGCCGCGTCTATTCCGGTGTATAACGCTGATGGCTCCGCCCATTCCGCGGATGTTCCGGTGCCTAATGCGGCGGCGATTTTGGAGCGTTTTGACCCGGCTCGTATGGCTTCTGAGCCATGGGTCGTGAGGGATCTCTAAGCCTCTGTGACATTGTTGTGTAACAGTTCAACACTCCGAACGGCTTTTAAATTTTTCGTTTAATTCGTTTTAGATGCATATGCCATTGAGCGTTTGCGTTGCTTTTCAACTACATATCTTTCACTCAAGTGCCCGAAACCCTGAAATCCAGGGATTTTTCGGGCACTTTTTCGCACACGCTCCCACAGCACCCCACCTGTACGACCACAAAATTTACACAGCAAACACATATTTATTCCACAGCTTCTCATTCCTAAACGTCAAACAGACTTTATTTTCAGCCCTTCAAAGCCTAGACTGTATCCTATGCCACTCATAAAGTTATGGGGTAGCGCATAAATACACACAGGCGCACACTATCACCAGGAGAGAAGGAACATTATGGCCGCGAGTACATACCAGGTCATCGCGCTGGCGATTTATTTTGTTGCCATGATCGCAATCGGCCTATGGGCAAATAGCAAAAACAACAGTCTTGACGACTATGTGCTGGGCGGGCGACAGCTCTCCCCCACCGTCGCCGCTCTCTCAGCGGGCGCCTCCGATATGTCCGGTTGGCTCCTCATGGGTCTTCCCGGCGCCGTCTACCTCAGCGGTCTCTCCCAGGCGTGGCTCGCCGTCGGTCTGACCATCGGCGCATGGTGCAACTGGAAGTTCGTGGCACCGCGACTGCGTAGCTACACCGAAGTAGCAGGCGACGCCGTGACCGTCCCTGTCTTCCTGAGCAACCGCCTCCATGACACCAAGCGCGTGCTGCGCATCGTCTCCGGCGTCGTGATTCTGGTGTTCTTCACCTTCTACGTCTCCTCCGGCATGGTGTCCGGCGGCCTGTTCTTCAAGTCCTCCTTCGGACAGGAATACCACACCGGTATGCTCCTGCTGGCAGGCATCACCGTGTTCTACACCTTCTTCGGCGGCTTCATGGGCGCATCCTACACCGACATGGTTCAGGGCCTGCTCATGCTCGCAGCACTCATTGCCGTTCCGATCGTCACCATTATTGACCTCGGCGGCGTGGGCCCCGTGGTTGAGTCCATCAGCCAGGTAAGCCCCGATGCGCTGAGCCTCTTCGCAGGCACCACCTTCGCCGGTATCGTTTCGTCCCTCGCATGGGGTCTGGGCTACTTCGGCCAGCCGCACATTATCGTGCGTTTCATGGCGCTGCGCACCCCCGCAGACGCTAAGTCCGGCCGCCGCATCGGCATCAGCTGGATGGTCCTGACCGTGTTCGGCGCACTGAGCGGCGCATTCATGGGTATCGCATACTTTGCACGCCACCCCGAAGCATCCCTCACCAACCCGGAAACCGCTGAGTCGGTCTTCCTGGACCTCTCCCAGATTCTGTTCCACCCCCTCATTGCGGGCCTGATTCTGGCTGCGGTTCTGGCGGCAATTATGTCCACCCTCTCCTCGCAGCTGATCGTGTGCTCCTCCGCTCTGGTGGAGGACCTCTACGGCATCTTCTCCTCGAAGAAGCTCAGCGCATCCAAGTCCCTGTGGCTCGGCCGTGCAGGCGTGGCAATCGTGGCACTGGTCGCCGGTGCCCTGGCATGGAACCCCAACAGCTCCATTCTGCAGCTGGTCGCATTCGCTTGGGCTGGATTCGGTTCGGCATTCGGCCCGACCGTTTTGCTCTCCCTCTACTGGCGTAAGCTGACCACCCAGGGTGCACTCGCCTCCATGATCACCGGTGCCGTTGTGGCATTCGCATGGGGCCAGAGCCCGATGAAGTCCGTGCTCTACGAAATGGTTCCCGGCTTCGCGTCGGCAATGCTGGTCGCAATCATCGTCTCCCTGGTCACCTACAAGAAGAACCAGGTCATTGACGAAGAGTTCGACCGCGCGGTAGAGCTCGCAAAGGTCAAGTAACCCCTAGGTAACCAAGACCGGGTAAGGTTCCTTACCCAATCTCTAAGGCCCGGGCCGCACACACGCGGTCCGGGCCTTCATATATGCCCGGGCAACGTAGAATAGGGTCTATGACTGCACAACTTCCCGAAAAGGTCTCGGACATCTTCAACCCCGCCGACTGGCGCGTCGTCGAAGGCTTCGAAGACTTCACCGACATCACCTACCACCGCCAGGTTGAGCGCGACGAAAACGGCGAAATCCTACGCGATCTGCCCACCGTGCGCATCGCATTCGATCGCCCCGAGGTCCGCAACGCATTCCGCCCGCACACCGTGGACGAACTCTACCGCGCCCTCGACCACGCCCGCATGACCTCCAACGTAGGCACCGTGCTGCTCACCGGCAACGGCCCCTCCGCCAAGGACGGCGGCTGGGCATTCTGCTCCGGCGGCGACCAGCGCATCCGCGGCCGCGACGGCTACCACTACGCCAGCGGCGACACCGCAGAAAGCATTGACCCGGCACGCGCAGGCCGACTGCACATTCTGGAAGTGCAGCGCCTCATCCGCACCATGCCTAAGGTCGTTATCGCCCTCGTCTCCGGCTGGGCTGCAGGCGGCGGCCACTCCCTGCACGTGGTTGCTGACCTGACCATCGCTTCCGAAGAGTACGGTAAGTTCAAGCAGACCGACGCAACCGTCGGTTCCTTCGACGCAGGCTACGGTTCGGCGCTGCTCGCACGCCAGGTGGGTCAGAAGTTCGCCCGCGAAATCTTCTTCCTCGCCAAGGAATACGACGCACAGCGCATGTACGAAATGGGCGCAGTCAACGACGTCGTCCCCCACGCAGAGCTCGAGAACAAGGGCCTGGAATACGCAGCGCACATTGCCCGCCAGTCCCCGCAGGCAATCCGCATGCTCAAGTACGCCTTCAACCTGCCCGACGACGGCATGCTCGGCCAGCAGGTCTTCGCCGGCGAGGCAACCCGCATGGCATACATGACCGACGAGGCCGTGGAGGGTCGCGACGCGTTCTTGCAGAAGCGTGACCCGGACTGGTCCAACTACCCCTACTACTTCTAAGAGACAGCCCCTTCTACAGAAGTAGTTTCAGATGCATAGGCTCGGAGCCGGATTCAACCCTGAGAACCTCAGCTAAGAATCCGGCTCCGGCGCATTTGATGCCGCCCCGGCATATGACACCGGCATATGACGCCGGCGCATAACAGCACGCAGCCGCTACAAACAGCCGCTAAGGATTTAGCCATGATGAACACCCCCGCACCCGGGCTCATGCCCTCACCCGCCCCGCAGGAGGCTGCCCTGCACCCGCAGGCGGTACAGGTGCGCGCCAATCAACCCGCCGACCCTCACGCCATGCTGAGTGCCTTTGAGCAGCTACTGGGCGGGTACGCGGCGGATGCGGCTGCGGGGCCTATCGCCCTGGTGGTGGGAACCTCCGGATCCACCGGAACCCCCAAACGCACCGCGCTGACCGCGCGAGCTCTTGCCGCCAGTGCGGCAGCCACCGAACGCTTCTTCGACTCAAACTCCGATGCGGCATCGCAGTGGCTCCTGGCTCTTCCGGCGCACTATATTGCTGGCGCGCAGGTGCTCGCCCGCTCCGTGCTCGCAGGCACCGCCCCGGTCATTGCCCGCTCCGTCATTGAGCCCGTGCACTTTAGCCCCGAGGTGTTCCTGCAGGCGGTTGAGCGCATGAGCTCGGCACGCCGGTTTATCTCCCTGGTGCCCACCCAGCTCCATAAGCTGCTCGAAAGCGCGGACACCGATCCGCACCTGGGCGCTGAAATTCATGAGACGCTCAGCTCCTTCACCGGCATCCTGCTCGGAGGCGCCCCCGCCAGCGCCGACCTGCTCGCCGCCGCCACCGCCCTGGGGCTGAACACGGTGACCACCTACGGCAGTGCCGAAACCGCCGGCGGATGCGTCTACTCCGGCTCCGTACTGCCCGGCGTGAGGGTGGAGCTCGTACCCGAAGAAGGTATGCCCGCCGTGCCGGATACCGGTGGGAAGCCCGCACAGGTGGGTCGTATTTGGATCAGCGGCGCGCACCTCGCCAGCGGCTACATTGGCGACGCCGCCCGCACCGCCGAGCATTTCTTCACCGCCGCCGACGGCACCCGCTGGTACCGCACCGACGACTACGGTCTATTAGCTCCCGACAGCAACAAGAACTGTAGTGAGCAACGCCTGCAGGTGCTCGGCCGCAGCGACGACGTACTCATCAGCGGAGGCGTAAAAATCTCCGCCCGCGCCGTGGCGACTGTCCTCGAAGAGCACCCCGCCGTACGCGAAGCCTGCGTAGTCGGCCTGCCCGATGCCCGCTGGGGCACAGCCATTGCCGCCGCGGTCACGCTCGTACCTTCTGCCGGTGCAGCGGCTGCACCTACCGAGAATCGCCCCGCCCTGAACGAAGAACTCTGCGCCCTGCTGCGTGCCCGCTGCGCCGAAAAGCTCGGCGCCCCCGCCGCCCCCAAGCAGCTGAGCATCCTGCCGGATTTCCCGCTCACCAGCACCGGCAAGCCGGACCGCGCAGAAATATACAGTATCCTGGACAGAGACTACCGTCAGGGCTAAAGCAGGCTCATCCGCGGGTTTTCACCCCGCACACGCAGCCGCCCGCACGCCCTGACCGTCACGCACAAAACCCACGCATCATACGCATTTAGACCCGGAAGGAACCCCCGTGGCAACTGCCGCCCAATGGATTGAAGGCGCTCGCCTGCGCACCCTGCCGCTCGCCGTCGCCCCCATTATTGCCGGCTCAGCTGCCGCCTACGAGGTCAACGAATTCAAGCCGCTCTACGCGTTCTTGGCGTTCCTTGTCGCGTTCTTCCTGCAGGTCGGCGTGAACTATGCCAACGACTACTCCGACGGCATCAAGGGCACCGACGAAGACCGCGTGGGTCCGCTACGCCTCGTCGGTTCCGGCGTGGCAAGCCCCCGCTCCGTCAAGTACGCCGCCTTCGCCTGCTTCGGCCTGGCGATGCTTGCCGGTCTTGCCCTGGTGGCTCTGGCGAACCAGTGGTGGTTCCTGGCGATTGGCGCCTCCAGCGTCTTCGCGGCGTGGGGCTACACCGGCGGCAAGCACCCCTACGGCTACATGGGCCTGGGCGACGTGTTCGTCTTCGTCTACTTTGGTCTGGTTGCGACCCTGGGCACCCTCTACACGCAGGCACACACCCTGACCCTGCTCGGCTGGGTTGGTGCTATCGGCATTGGTCTGATTTCCTGTGCGCTGCTCATGGCGAATAACGTACGTGACATTCCCACCGACATTGAGGCGGGCAAGCTGACCATGGCGGTCCGCCTGGGCGAACGCTGGTCTCGCATCACCTACATCGTGGAGATGGCGTTGGCACTGGGTCTGGGCGTACTCCTGCTCGATGAGAACCCCTGGTTCCTGCTGATCTTCCTGTTGGTCGGCCCGACCATCCACTCCTGCGTGACCGTATGGACGCGCGGCGGCCGCGACCTGATTCCCGTGCTCAAGCAGGCGGGTATTGTGGCGCTCGTGTACTCGGTTATTCTTGCCCTCGCCGTGTGGCTGGGCTCGCTGGATATTATTAGCCACGAGGTTCAGGTATTCACCGGCTACTAAGCCGGCTTCCGGTTCTGCACTACCTCGCATCGGGCTCTTTTACCGTGCCATTACGCCGTTGGCGGGCACCCGGTTCATAGTTCCGCAATAACGCGGCGGTATGTCATAGTAGTGCTTATGATTCGAGCCATGCTGATTATTGGCGGCGCCGCCCTCATCGTGGGGCTGACCCTTTACACCCTCTTGGACGCCGTCCGCACCCCCGCACACGAGGCGCGAACCCTGCCCAAGTGGCTGTGGGTTCTCGTCACCCTGCTCTTCCCCGTGGTGGGCCCGCTCATGTGGCTTATCCTGGGCCGCCCCAAGGCACAGCCAGCAGCACAGCCCGCAGCAGGCACTCCTCGCCCCGGCTTCGGTCAGCGACGCAGCTCCCCGGCGCCCTCGGTGTCTTCCCCCGACGACGATGAAGAGTACCTGCGCTGGCTCAAAGCAAAAGCAGAACGCGAACGCCGCAGCCGCGAAGCAGAATCGAACAACAAGCAGGACCCCGAGCATAAGAATCCTGAGGACGGCACGCCGAATCAGGGTAACGGGCAGAACTAGTCAGGACAGTTAGGTTTGCAGCTCGTGCGCCCTCAAGGTTTACAGCAAGAGGCTGTGAGCGCATCCGCAACGGATGGGCTCACAGCCTCTTCTCTATGCTCAAAAACAGCTTCAGGAACTAGCTACCGGATGTTTTAGCTACCGGGTAGCTGAATCACGCCACCGTACAGCGGCGCCGCTGGCTCCGAATACCCCACAAAATGCGGCATCTCATGCTCAAAATCAGTGGTGCTAAACGCCAGAGTCGTAATCGACGCCAGGTTGCACTCACGGGCACGCGGGTCATGCTGCAGCATGCGGCCCTCAACGCCCAGGCGAGTAATCCAAATCGGCAGCTGGTGCGACACAATAATCGCCTCCGCACCCTCGCCGCCGCGCTCGTAGGCGGTACGCGCCGCATCCTGAACAGCCGCAGCCATACGGCGAATCTGATCCAGGTACGACTCACCCCAGGAGGGGCGCGCCGGGTTGTATAGCTTCGTCCAGTGACGCGGGTTCCTCAGCAGCTCCTGCGCGTTCACATGCAGACCCTCAAAGTAGTTATCCGCCTCAATGACGCGCTCATCCGGCTGCGCGGTCAGGCACAGCAGCTCCTCAACCGGGGCGGCAGACTCACGGGTACGCTGCAACGGCGAGCAGACCAGATGCACGAAACGGGCACCGCGCTCAGCACGAGCCGCGAACTCCTCAGCGCTCAGACGCACCATCTGCTGGCCTTTATCGGACAGGCGGTAGCCGGGCAGACGGCCGTACACGATACGCTCGGGGTTGTGCACCTCGCCGTGACGCATGAGGTGAACTTTAATGGTGGAAGTTTCAGTCATAATCCCAGTCTCTCAGATAGCGCGCCGCGCCCCAAACAGGTGACCCGCACATACCCTCTACAAATACAAAACCCGGCCCGCAAAAACTGTAGGAACGCAAAAACCCCGCCTCTCCATACGGAGGGCGGGGCGAAAGAAGTCTATTTACTTCTTGTTGCGGCGCTGGTGGCGGGTCTTACGAAGCAGCTTGCGGTGCTTCTTCTTGGACATACGCTTGCGGCGCTTCTTGATAACGGAACCCATAGGATTTCCTCACTTTACTCGTACCCGGCCGAGCCATTCGACTCGGTAGCTACCCGGGGATATTTATACCGGTATAACCGATCCAAAACGCATTTTAGGCACAGAAATACCCTTGCGTTTTAGAGCGCTACCTACCTAGAGTACTAGGTTTACCCCCATTTTCACCATTCGAGAGCGGCTTTTCAGGAGTTTTTCCCTGAATTTCCGCTTTTCCCGCGGGTATATTGAGGATATCTCGGGGCGAAAACGGGGATTCGGTAGCCCTAACGGCGCTTCTTCTTCGACTTCTTCGAGCCCTTAGCACCGCCATGAGACAGCACCGAACCGGAAGAAGCTACAGCAGCATCAGGAGTACTCTCCTCAGCCGGGGAGGCGGCCTCTACCGATTCCTGCGCGGGATCAGAAGCCTCAGCGGGTTCTTCAACCGGCTCTTCCACCGAAACCTCTTCAATGGCGCTTTCCTCAGCAGCCTCTTCTTCAACCGCCGCGTGCAACGCCTTCAAACGCTCAGCACGCTCAGCCTCGGCACGAGCTAGCGCCTCCTCATCAATGACGGGCTGAGGCTCAGGCTGGGACTCGGGCTTCGTTTCAGCCTTCAGAACCTGCTTCTTCTCGGCGCTCTCCTGCGCTTCGTCATGCTCAGGCTCGTACACATCCACACCGAAGAAACGCTTCATCTTCGAGAAGATACCGCCGCGCTCCTGCACCGGCTCATCATGCGGAAGCTTCTCGTAGGTATCGTGAATGGTCGCAGCCGCCTCAAGACGGGTAGGCTCAGCAGGCTCAGCAGCGGGCGCCTCCTGGCGCGCAGGTGCACGCAGAACCTTCTCAGCCGACTCAGACTCCGCAGGCGCC
The DNA here is from genome assembly GCF_001811075.1 of Rothia sp. HMSC069C03. Classification (NCBI taxonomy): domain Bacteria; kingdom Bacillati; phylum Actinomycetota; class Actinomycetes; order Micrococcales; family Micrococcaceae; genus Rothia; species Rothia sp. HMSC069C03. The sequence goes on along the minus strand of NZ_KZ627137.1, from coordinate 83,756 downwards.
GCGGCAGTCACAACAGCCGCAGGACGGGCGGTACGGGCAGGCGCAGTCAGCACCTTACTGCGATCCACGGGCTTAATGATGGTCGCACGCACCGGAGAAATAATCTGACCGCTACGACGACGCGGAGCCGCCGTAGAAGCACGCAGAACCTTCGCGGGGCTCTCAGCCTCTTCCTGCGCGTAAGCATCAGGGACGCTCGGCAACTGACCGCTGGGGGTCTGGGAGCTGAGAGTCTGCGAGCTGAGGGGCTGGGAAGCGAGAGTCTGGGAGGCCGGCGCCTGGACACCAGATACCGGAGCCGCAGAAGCAGCGGGGGCAGTCTGCGCTACCGGAGTGCTGCGGCGCGGGGTACCGAAGCTCAGCGGCACATCGGGGCTCACCGAATGAGCGGCAGGCTGCGCGGGAGCAGCATGAGCTGCAGCAGATGCGGGCTGAGCAACAGCGGGAATGGAACGTTCTACCCTGTCAGAAGCAGAAACATCCGCACCAGTTGTAGTCTCAGCAGAGGTATCAGTCGGCGCGGAGGGAATCTCAGACGCCGTCTCCTCAATGTAGACAATCTCAACGTGGGCAGCCTCGGATTCAGACTGCTCATACTCCACGTCAGCAGACTGCGCAGACGCCGCAGCAGAAACCGGAGCAGGAACCTGAGTCGGCTCAGCAGACGCCGCAACAGGAGCCTCAGCGGCAGGAAGTGCCCCCACATCGGCGAAGGACGCATCGTCCTGCATCAAATCGTCAAAGTCATCAGCGGCAAACTCATCCACATCAACCGGCGCAAATTCAGAAGCAATCGGCTCACCCGGCAGACCATTCGCAGAGGTTGCCTCCTGCTCCAGGTCAATACCGGCGTCGGAATACATGCCGCGCAGCTGACCAATCACCATGGCACGCGCAGTCGCAGCGTCGCCAGCCTTCAGAGCCTCCGCAATGGCGCGACTCTCAGCACGCAGACGCTCCACAGCGCTACTCCACAGCGGCATACGACCCACCAGCGACAGCATCGACTCAAAGCTAGGCTGACGCACCGATGCGAGCAGACCCACCAGCAGCTCATTACCGGCACAACGCATCACCTGGTGGTGGAACGTCAACAGAAGCTCCAGGAAGTCACGAATCGACAGATCGAAATCTTCCATCTGCTCCAGGACCTCGTCCATCTCCGCGAAGGAGGCGGTCTTCGGGTCAATACGCGCAATCGCCCAGCTTTCCAGCAGAATACGGGTCTGCACCAGATCACGAGTCGGGTAACGCGAGCTGGACATGTGCAGGCGCAGAGCGGCACTCGCGGCAGCGGCAGGCTCATCACTCAGGTGCACCAGCATTTCCTTGCCGCGGCCGTTGTACAGCTGCACCAGATCCATATCTTCCAGGGTGCGTAGAGCCTCGCGGGTGCGGGAACGACTCACACCAATAGCGCGTGCAATCTCGCTATCGCTGGGCAGGTCCTGGCCCAGCTGAATGTTACCCTCGAACAGTTCGTTCTCGAGCCAGCGCAGAATTTTACGATGAATAGCCACGTGAATGCGTCTTTCGGTTAGATAAAGGTGAGTGAGAGTGTGTGTGCTTTATCGATGAGTTATGCCGGAGGTTGAACGGCGTCAGGGCGCGTCTTAGCGGCGGCGGCCACGTAGGAAGCCGAAGAGGCCACCGCGGTGGTTGTCCTTTGCCTCGGTACTGGTCGTCTCAGTGCTGGGGCGGTACACCGAATCGTAGGCGGGCATGGTCTGATACTCGGTCTCCTCAGAGGAAGCCTCAGACGTGTCTTCAGCCTTGTCAGACTCTTCTACGGCGGTCTTCTCGGGGGCAGATTCTTCAACTGCTGGCTTCTCAGTAGCTACGGTTTCTTCAACCGGGGGCTTCTCCTCAGCCTTTTCTGCGGGCTGTTCGTTGACAGTCTTCTCAGCCACCGCGGGCTCCTCGGCAGCAGGAGCTTCGGGGGTCACAGCAATAGGCTGAATCGAACCACCCACAACTGCAGCGGGGTCGGTGCCATAAGACACCGCAGCCGCAGGCTGAGGGAATACCACCGGCTTCTGCGCTACGACAGGCTTAGCCTCAGTGGTCTTGGTGGTCTCAGTGGGCTTCACCTCAGCAGGTGCCGCAGGGGTAGCGGGCTGGGCGGGGGTTGCAGATGCTGCGGGGGTCACCCCAGCGTCGTAGCCGTACGATGCGGGAGTGAAGGGGCGCATCGGGGTGCTATCCGCTGCCTCTTCCTGCGAGGTGGGCTCAGCAGTGGTCTTCTCAGCAGATGCTTCGGAGGTGGCGCTTTCGGATGCCTGGTCCGCCGGGCGCGAGTAGATGCGTGCGCTCGGGGTCAGGTACTGGGCGCGGGCGCGCTGAATGCGTGCCTGCTCGATTTCCTCAGCGGAGGGAGCCTCAACGGCAAGAGTCTCCGAGTCGGTCGCCTCGGATTTCTCCGCGGTTTCGCTCTTCTCGGATGCAGCCGGCGCAGTTACAGTCGGTGCCGCCGCAGCGAGTGCAAGCTTCTGAGCGGGCTCTTCGGCTACGGGCTTCGGAGCGCTCTTTTCAGAGGTCTTCTCAGCCGTCGCCTTATCGGAGGCAGATGCAGTCACGCCACCGGGCAGTGCCACGGGTACGTGCGCCTCATTGGACTGGTGTGCAATCTGAACGGTCTCGTTAATCCACTCGGTCACGGTGGCGAACACATCCGGGTTCAGGGAGTAGAGGCGACGCTGCCCCTCCACGGTCACGGAGACCACATCTGCATCGCGAAGGACTTTCAGGTGCTTTGAAATGGTCGGCTGGCTCATGCCCAGCTTTTCAACCACTGCGCCCACCGTGTGGGTTTGCTCAGCGAGAATACGCACAATTCGGCGGCGAGTCGGATCCGCGATGACAGAAAAAACATCAGAATGCATATAGCGATTATGACATATAAAGTAGCGCCTCAAGCTTAGAATGAGGCTGATACAGAAATTACCTTCAAAAATTCTGAAAGCCCCCTGAACACTAGCCCAACATGGAGCCCTGAAAGGGAGAAAAGCATAAAGTGTCTATCACATCTAATGAAGATTTCCTGTATCTCATCCTAGGCATATGCGAGCCACTCAAACCCTCAATACTTATATAGCTAATGCAGAATATATAGTTTTCGTGGTTCCACCCACAAAACCAACCCCATGCCTTCTCCAAGCTCACATATTTACCCCCAAACCACCAAAGCCTCAACCCCCTCAGCAGGACCCGGCGCGATACACTAGAAGGCGTTAAACACAGGCTCAAACCGCCACCCAACACACCAACACCCAGACACCCGCTGAAGGAGGCGCATGGGACGCATCATCCGCCACACCCGGCGCCGACGCAACCACCCCCACGGCCAGCTCAACCGCCGCTGGGACACCCTCAGCGGTGTCACTTCCGAACCACAAAATCAACAGGTTCGACGAAGCCGCCGCGACCGCATCGAAGCCGAAAACCTGAGCATTCTCACCAGCGTGCCCGGTATTAAGCTCGACCGCATGCCCGCCCTGCGCGACCACAGCCACGAGAGCCCTGACGCTCAACGCAAACACAACCCGCTAGAGCTCAACCGGAAAACCCTCGAACGCTTCCGCGACTTCATCGACTCCTCCGTTCTGGCGTCACCCTCGCGCACCGCAATCAGCGCCTTCATCCTGGTCATCGCTTTCTTCACCATCATGCTGTCCCTGCCGATTTCTTCAGCAGACGGGCAGCGCATCGCGCTACACCACGCCGTCTTTACGTCTACCAGCGCGGTCACCGTGACCGGTCTGACCACCATCTCCACTGCGGATCAGTGGTCAACCTTCGGTCAGGCAATGATTCTTCTCGCCTGCCAGGTGGGTGGCTTGGGTACGCTGACCATCACCTCCCTGCTGGCGCTGGCTATCGGCCGCAAAATGGGTCTGCGCACCAAACTCATTGCGCAGGAAGACCTGAACATTAGCCGACTCGGCGAGGTTGGCGGCATCGTCAAAGCAGTGGCGTACGCGTCTTTCTCCATCGAAGCGTTCATTGCCATGCTCCTCACCCCGCGATTCCTCGCGCTCGGTGAAGCACCGCACCAGGCTCTCTGGCATGGCATTTTCTACGCTATCTCCGCCTTCAACAACGCCGGATTCACTCCGCACTCCGACGGCATCGTACCCTACGGCCACGACCTGTTCATCCTCGGCCCCATCTGCGCCGCCGTGTTCCTGGGTTCGCTCGGGTTCCCCGTATTCATTGCGGTTCAGCGCAACCCGTTCCACCCCTCCCGCTGGCAGCTGACCGCAAAGCTGACCGTGGTCACCACGACCTTCTTCTTCGGTTTTGGCGCGTTCTTCTGGGGCCTTTTCGAGTGGAATAACCCCGCAACCATCGGTTCTTATTCCTCCGGCGATAAGATTCTGAACGCCATCTTTGCTTCCGTGATGATGCGTTCAGGCGGTTTCAACCTGGTCGATATGGACACCATCACGCCCGTCTCCACCCTCCTCACCGACGTGCTCATGTTCATCGGTGGCGGCTCCGGCTCGACCGCGGGCGGCGTGAAGGTCACTACCATCGCCGTGATTGCCCTGTCCATCCTCGCCGAAGCGCGAGGCGACCAGAAGGTCGTCGCATTCAACCGCACGATCCCCGAGTCGTCCCTACGCATTGCTATCTCGGTGCTTGTTATGAGCGCTACCATGGTGTGTATCGGCGCGGCGACCCTGGTCATGATCAGCGGCGCAGACCTCAAGGAAGTTATGTTCGAGGTCATCTCCGCCTTCGGCACCTGCGGCCTGTCCAGCGGGCTCTCCTCAAGCCTGCCACCTGCGGGTGTGTACGTGCTCAGCCTGCTCATGCTCATTGGCCGTATCGGCACGACCACCGCCGCAACCGGCCTGGCGATGCGTTCACGCCGCCGCCTCTACAAGTTCCCCGAAGAAAGGCCCACCATTGGCTAGTGCACATAACGCCCCCGTCCTCGTGATCGGTTTGGGCCGCTTCGGTGCTGCTGTTGCCGCGCAGCTGCGCCTGCAGAACAAGGAGGTCCTTGCCATTGAGAAGGACCCCGAACTCGCGCAGAAGTGGTCCGGCGTGCTGACACACGTGGTTTCCGCCGACGCGACCGATATCGACACCCTGCACCAGTTGGGTGCGGACGATTTCGGTTCCGCCGTGGTGGGTGTGGGCACCTCCGTGGAGGCATCCGTGCTGATTACCGCGAACCTCGTGGACATTGGCGTGGAGCGTATTTGGGCAAAGGCTATTACCCCCGCGCACGGCAAGATTCTGGAGCGTATCGGCGCGCACCACGTGGTCTACCCGGAGGCGGATGCCGGCCGCCGCGCCGCGCACCTCGTCTCGGGTCGACTGCTGGATTACATTGAGTTTGATGACGACTTCGCGATTGCGAAAATGCGCCCGCCGAAGGAAACCCACGGCTTCACCCTCGCCGAGTCGGATATTCGCTCCAAGTACGGCGTGTCCGTGGTCGGTATTAAGTCCCCCGGTGAGGACTTCACCTACGCGGACGCGACCACCCGCATTCACTCGCGCGACATTCTGATTGTGTCCGGTCAGGTGGATTTGATCGAGCGTTTTGCGGCGCGACCCTAAGCGCAGTTTTCCGCGCTGCGGCGATTATCTTCCCCAGCTCTGCTGGTTTCGAGGAGCCCGCAAATAGACATAGAAAAACAGCCTCTTCCCGTTCTGCCGGGAGGAGGCTGTTTTTCTGTAGTTTCATCTAGTCAGAGGGATGCTACCGGACGGTATTAGTCCCCGCTGATTAGTTTCCACTGGTTAATTCCCGCTGATTAGTCCTCGTCAGCGGTGTACAGCTGGCTCATTTCCGCCGAACGTGCCGCACAGGCGCGCATCGCGTCCTCGGTCAGCTGGAAGAGGCCACCGTCCACGAAAGTGTTCAGTGCACGCTCGGTGGTGCCGTTCGGGCTGGTCACGGCGCGGCGCAGGGCGGGCGCATCCGGGTTGCTGTCGAGTAGGAAGCCCGCACCGGCAACGGTTGCGCTGGCAAGCTTGAGGGCGGTGTCTGCGTCCAGGCCAAGCTTCTCGCCGGCGGCTGCCATCGCCTCAGCAAGCAGGAACGCGTATGCCGGGCCGGAACCGGAGACGGCGGTGACCGCATCCATCTGATCTTCGCGAACCTCAACAACCAAGCCGACGGTGCCCAGGACCTCTTCGACGAGCTTCTTCTGCTCGTCCTTCACGGTGTCGGTGGTGGAGATGGCGAGCACACCCTTGCCCACGGAGGAGGGGGTGTTCGGCATGCAGCGAACAATGGGCTGACCTGCGGGAAGGCACTCGGCGAGGGTTTCGAGGGTCACTCCAGCAGCAACGGACACCACAACAGCGTTCGGCGCGAGGGCGGGTGCGATATCACGGGCAAGCTCAACGATGCCGTAGGGCTTCACGCCGAGCAGCACGACGTCTGCGTGGGCGGTTGCCTTGTGGTTGCCGTCAGCTTCGCCGCCGGTGGTGATGATTTCGACCTTGTCGCCGAGGCGCTGGGCGAGGGCGGCGCGAGATTCTTCGCTACGCACGGTGGCGCGGATGTGGGCGGGGTCGTGGCCTGCAGCGAGCAGACCTGCGGCGATGGAGCCGTTCATGGAGCCGGTGCCGAGAAAAGCAATAGTTGCGGTCATCGTTGATCCTTCCTAATGGGGTGCCTGCGCCCTGCGGGTGCGCGGTGTGCTGTGCGCGGCGGACGTGTGGAGGCGTACCCTTCCAGCATAGCGGGTGCGGCTACGGGCTTGTGACCTGGTTCGTGCTTCTTCCGGGCTTTCTGGGTGGCGGCTTCACTCAGCGTGCCGCCATGCGCCGGGTCCCAACGCGCCGGGCTCAGCTTCCTACCTTGTGGCCCGCCCATAAGCCGCCAAAAGTGCAGGCGTAGAATGAAAGCAACTTCAACCGCGGCAGTTTGTGCCGGGCATGAAGCCTTCAACAACACACAGCACGCAACGCACACCCCTTTTTCTATGTCTTCTCATACTGGTTCTTCTTCGAATAGCCCGCAGAATCCTGCTGGTTCCCGCTCTTTTTTGTTTCGCCTCCTTCTGGTGTTGACCCTTGCCGCGCTGGTCACGGGCGTGTTCAGCGGCCTGGGTGCGATTGCCCTGCATTATGTTCTGGATTTTATGCAGGAGCTAACTTTCGGTCAGGCTGAGGGACATCACCCGATGGTCACTGACGGCGCTGACCCGGCGCGTCGTGCCCTGCTGCTGGCGGCGTTGGGCCCATTTGTGGCGCTAGTTTGGTATTACCTGCAGTCGGGTGGTCGGCGTGTGGTCGGCGTGAAGTCGCAGATTGCGGGTGCTACTGAGGAGAATCGTGCGCCGTCACTGTGGCGGCAGATTTCGCATTCGGTGATTCAGATTGTTGCGGTGGGTGCGGGTTCCCCGGTGGGTAAGGAGGTCGCGCCTCGTGAGCTGGGTGCGCTGGCTGCGGGTCGGTGCGCGCGTTTTCTGGAGCGTGTGGGTGGCTCTCGCCCGGATGGTTCGCCGCTGCTGGGTGATTGTGAGCGTCGCCTGCTGGTGGCGGCGGGTGCGGCGTCCGGTTTGGCGGCGGTGTATCAGGTGCCGATTGGTGGTCTGGTGTACCTTGTGGAGGCAATGGCTGCGGGTTTGAGCTTGTGGTCGCTGTATGTGGGTGCGGTGACGGTGTGGACGGCGACGGTCACGGCGAATCTGGTGATTGTCAATGAGCCGACGTACCCGGTGCCGCAGCTTCCGTTGGATGCGACGACGCTGACGGTGGCGGCGCTAACGGGTGCGGTGTTGACTCCGTTGGCGTTGGGTTTTAGGGCGTTGTCGCAGCGTGCGGAGAAGATTAAGGCGAAGGACCGTTCTCTTTTATGGCGTATTCCTTTGTCGTTTGTGCTGGTCGCAGTGGTTTCGCTGTGGCTTCCGGAGATTCTGGGCAATGGTCGTCTGCTGACTCAGCACACGTTTAATGCGTCTCTGGATGCGGCGGCGGACGGCTTGTCTGCGGCGGCGGCAGTGTATGTGTTGGCGTTGTGTGTGGCGAAGGCTACCGTGGTGGTGGTGAGTCTGCGTTCGGGTTCGTATGGCGGTACGTTGACGCCGAGTTTGGCGTTGGGTGCGGCGGCTGCGTTTTGTGTGGCGGCGCTGGTGCTGTGGGCGTTCCCCGGTTTGGGCGGGGTGCCGGGTGGCGCGTCGATGGTGTTGTATGCGGCGGCGTTGACGGGTACGGCGGCATTTTTGGGTGTGTCGATGAATGCGCCGTTGTCTGCGTTGACGTTGTTGATTGGTTTTACGGGTCAGGGTGCGAGTGCGTGGCTGCCGATGGCGGTTGCGGTGGGCACGGCGGTGCTGACCCGCTGGGCGTGGACGCGGGCGTTCGGCTCTAAGAAATAGGTTCTGACAGGTGCCGGGCGGCCCCGGATGCGTGTGCGTCCGGGGCCG
>NZ_KZ627137.1:0-75260 GCF_001811075.1 Rothia sp. HMSC069C03 | reverse complement strand
GCGGCCCCGGATGCGTGTGCGTCCGGGGCCGCTTTCGTTTTGTTTGGGCTGCTCGGTGCGGGGTGGAGATTCGGTCATGACCTAGCAATTTCGGTAATGACTTAGCGCCTTTGGCGATGGTTAAAACCCCAGCCTGAAGTCACTAACTCATTACCGAAAACGCTAAACCATGGCACAAATTCTGTGGAGGCGGCACCTCCGCGGGCGCAGAGATATTTGATGCATAAAGCAATGAAGTATCCGAATAGTGATGTTTAGTCGCTGTTGTACCCAAAAGAATGCAAACGACGACAAACATGCGGTAGGGTGGTAACTGTAGTGTTCCACAGCGCATTGATGCGCTTGATGGGCGCACTACGGGGCTGTTTTCCTTCCGGCAGTCAACGCAACCTGTGAATAACGGCCCGACATGCACATATTCACACCATCACCGATGATAGGAGCGTACCTTCTATGGATTCGACCATTTTCAACCGCCGCACTCTGCTGGGCAGCGGCGCACTTGTGGGCCTTGGCGCCCTGCTTGCGGCGTGTGGCCAGCAGGCAAATAACGAGGCGGCAGCAACCTCGACTGCAACGCCGAGCGAAACCGCTTCGGCTTCTGCCGCAGCATCTGATGCGGCTTCCGCTACTCCGAGCCCGGTCATTACCCGCGGATACTCCGGCGGCTCCAAGGCGCCCGATGGGGAATACCGTGAAGCTGATGAATACGGTATGGCTCAGAACGTCCCTCTTCCCAAGGCTAAGCCGCAACAGTACCCCGAAACCTTCGCTGGTCTCCGTGAGATGATGACTGATTGGGTCAGAGCCCGTAACTACGGTATTCAGACCGGTGATATGCAGTATGTATGGCCCTATATGCTGGATACCTACGAGAAGGATATTAAGTTCCTCAAGGATATCGAGGGCCTTTATAAGCGTGGCGGCTGGGTTATTGCGGGAACCTCAGATTTTCAAGCAGAGAGCACCCTCAATTACGACGATAAAGCAAAAGAGTATTGGGTTCTTACTCGGCGTCTGTGGACCTATGCCATCTATGTCAATCCTGATGGAAGCAGGACGGAGCATTCCAATACCAAGCATGATAATAACGAAGTTTTCATGATGCGTTATCGCTATAAGGATGGTTATTGGTATCTGTCTGGTTATGTTTCCAATAAGCAGCTCCGCGAACAAGGAGTTATTAAATAATGCACAAAAAACAACTATCCCTGTTCTGCGCGACATGCGTAATAGGTTTTATTGGCCCTGCTTCACATCTAATTTACGCTTTAGAGGACACCTCAGATAGCAACAATCATAGTATTTCCGATGTGAAAGCACCATATAGCGTTCCCTCTTCATATGATGACGTAGATGATATATCTCAAACAAATGCTTATCCTAATCATGAGTCTGCCCAAGATGATCTTAGAACTGCAAAGCAACAGCAACAACAAAAATTTGAGGAGACGCATTATCTTGCAAATGATGGCATGGGCGGTCAATATTACGCTTCAACCACCGATAAAGACTCCTGCGTCACCGCTGATGGTCAGCCAGGACAGTATTTCCGCACCTGGATGATGCCTGACGATGGAAACGACTACACCGGTTACTACAATACCTCCGGCATCGGCACCTACTGCACCCCAGTAGAATCCCGCACCCTAACCGCCAATAACCCCGGCGAGCCCCGTAAACCGAGCCCCGCTGAAATGCTCCAAGAAATTGAAGACAAATTCGCCAACACCGATATTCGACCGCCTATCCTGAAGCAGTCCTATAACTCCGGTAACGGCACCGGCAGAGCTAAGGGCGACCCGAATATCTACAAGGGCGACAACGTCAATTTCTACGCTGAAGCTCCCACTGCTTATTGGGAAGGCGAACTCTCGGCCGGTCACGTTGAAATCGAGTCTTATCCGGTGCAGATGACCGTTCAATACGGCAACGGTGACGAAAACACGTCTTACACTATCGGCGAGCCCATCTACCCGAAGTCAGGCTCGAAAGCACGACCGACCGCGACCAGTTACGCTTACCAGCGCTCTGGTAACTTCCACGCCTACGCAACGGTTTCTTATGCTGGCCGGTACCGCGTCAATGGTGGCCCGTGGCAGGCTATGCGTACTGTCGTCAAGAAGGACACTACTGAACCGCTGCTGATTCGTGTGTGGTGGGTTGATGTGGGACGCGTCGGCGGCACCTGCGATGAAGACGACACTCGCTGGGGCTGCAAGAACGACCCGACGATGGGTAAGCCGGATAACCCGAACCCGCGCCTGCGCAAGGCCGATATCCGCACCGGTCAGCGTTGGCACCTGAACGATAACGGTGACGGGGATACGGAGTATTCTTTGCATCGCGACTGGCCCGATATGTAAACCAGTTCTAACTCCACATATAAATAACCGCTGCAGGCGGCCCCGGATGCGTGTGCGTCCGGGGCCGCCTGCTTCGTTTGGGTTACGCGGCGCGGGTGGAGATTCGGTCATGAGTTCCGGATTTGCGCCATAGGTTAGTGTCTTTGGTCGTAGTTAAAAACCATGGTCGAAGACACTAAACCATGGCACAATTTCTGCAAGGGTTACAGCTCTCCCAATAGCGAGAAGCCACATGTGTTTCCAGAAGCCACCTATGATGTGGCTGTTCGAAACACATGTGGCTTCTCAACGTCTACCCTTGCGGAAGCTGAAGTTGTCTAGAGCGGGTCAGCTTTTGCTTTCAGCTTTAGCCTCCGCAGATTCCTTATCTTCCTTATCTGAAGCAGCTTTACCCTGAGCCGACAATTCTTTGCCTTCAAGGTTCTTAGCATCAATTTCAAATGCCCCCTCTAAATAAGAACCGTAGGGCTTTTTACTCTTATTAAACTTTTCCAGAACAAAATAAGGTGCCATAAATCCTAAAAACTTTGAGATACTTGAATACCAAACACCAGAGCTCCATACAGCAGGAAGATTAATCATATCCGAATACTTTTCATCAAAGAATGAATACCTTACCCTTGAAGCGTTTTTATACGCTTTTGATGCCACCTTAATTACCTCCGCAAAAACTTCCTTCTTTGCATATATCTGAACGATTTTAATATACTCATGTTCTGCGATTTTCGCGCCCCTTAGAACATCAATAAAACCATCCAATACAATATATAAAAGACGGATAGCCATCATACTCATGAAAAACAGAAGGAAGCCAAAAACAATAAAAAGAAATACCTGGAGATAATCGATTTCAGCATTTAAAGCATGCCCGGAAAATATTACAAAATATTTCGCAAGGAAAAAGATGAATACGACCGAAAAAATAATTGCAATAATATACGAGATAAAATGGAAGATGATAGATATTTTAGACTCAAAGGAGGGAACTACTTGGATAGAGTTTACATTTTCAGTAAAAATATACCCTTCCGAAAGTTCCAAGAGTCTCCTCTGAGCAACTATATCCGAGCATGAAGAAAGTACTCTCCGTTCCCAAACAGCACGTTCAAGGGCAGCTTTTCGGGATGCTCTAATTTCTTGATATTCCTTTTCAGTGTCTTCAAAACTATTAGCTCTCTCAAATTCCATGAGCTCTTTATACTTTTCAGATACTTCAACCCATGTCTTATAACGTGTTAGTTCTGGTGGAGTAGCCTGTTTCGACAGCTCCATCTGCTTATCAATCTTTCTGCCACTCCACCACGCGACAATGATTGATCCCAGAAGACCAATTGCAGAAGATATTATTGTTGTCCAGGGTATAGCGGTAAAACTCTGCGCAGATTCGGCCCCCTCAGCTAGCACCTGCGCTAAAAGTAGTTGGTTCGTCATCGGTGATTGTTCCTTTCCTAGCAGGCGGCACCGGATGCGTGTGTGCGTCCGGGGCCGCTTTTTAGCATATCGACAAACTGCGCCTTATATTTGCTTTGATGGCTTTGAAAGGAATAGCAGATAGATTCCGAAGATGAGCTTAATCGCCGCGTCGATATATGCAATTACCTCTAACGGGATGTTGGTAAAAATATATCCCGCAAACACGTTAATGGCACAGATAAGGCCCAGGTATATCATTGAATTTCCATGCACAAAATAATAAGGGAAGAAATGCAGGGCGGTTGCCATCAGTGCCCCTAGCCAAATCAGTCTCCAATTTTCAGTTGCAAAGAATGGGCCACCCAGCAAAACCATTAAGACAAATAGTAAAATAACAGCATATGAGGATATTTTATTTTGAAATTCACTTGAGGGGCCATCGGATAGTTTATTCAGCACCTTTTTATTCATGTTAATCGAGAAAAAGCTAATAACGTAGCCAATGCTGAATACTTGCATGTTTATTATTTGCTTTCCTCCGACCAAGGTAGCTATTGCTATAACTACTGCCACCACAATTAGCCACAGGCCGCATGCCCTCTTATAGTTAAATTCCAACTTTTCATTTTTGTTATAGTTTAGAAAAGTCATTGATACCTCCAATAGCCTCTCGTAAAGTCACTACTCTTGTTACGTCACTAAATTTTAATATGAAAAAATTCTGCGATATATCAATATAATCCAGCCGTTCTACCTGTTAATTATATCCCTTACGATTATATCAAAATGGCAATAGACATTCCTTCAAAAAGCGAAATGGGTAGCCCCGGATGCGTGTGCGCTCGGGACTGCTTTTATTTTACAGTGCCGAAATTTGTGCCATAGGTTAGTGTCTTTGGTCGTAGTTAAAAACCATGATCGAAGACGCTAAACCACGGCACAAATTCTGCACGGGTTATGGGCACCCCCAATAGCGAGAAGCCACACGCAGATTCTCTAAGTTTGCCTTTACTGGGAACGAGAGTCTTTGTGCATGAGAATACTTTTCGGAGTCCTACGGATAGCAACCCTAGACTTTCTATATTTTACCGACATAGAGATACTAGATTCTGAATCCAAAATTTCAGATTTATATTCCAGATAGAATTCATTTACTTTAAGCATCATACAGTAGATATATGCAACTATCAGATAATTTACATTTTCATTGCGAGAAATATGCACTGCAAGAAACTCGTCAGAAAATTCCTTGAGCCTAGACTCAAACAATATCTTAATACCAGAGTTCACAGCAATCCGCCCAAGATAAAAAATAATAATAATCATAAATATAGGTATAAACGAAGGCTGATATTCCACGAAAGAAACATAAACAATAACAGTCAGTACCACCAGACGTGCCGCCTCAACAAATGCAGCAAATACACTAGATTTAAAAAACTCTTTAACCCTATCCATTCCGTGAACATTCTCCAAATTTATTTTATAAATCTCCCTATACATGGGATCATTAGTTGCATAAATATACATCTCAAACACAAATAGAATTACCAGGGTGAGCAAAACCAGAGGCCACCCTTCAAACGTTCGAGCCATGAGCATCAATACAGAAGAATGCAATGATAGACCCAAAAATAATAAAAGCCATCGCCACAACCTTGACCAGATGCTAATCTCAACAAATTTAAATCCATAATATCCACCATCCCCCACAAACAAATCACTATATTTTTCTCTTCTTTTACCATTAGAGAATCTCGATAGGGAGGGAATATCCCTCTCCGATTCAATCGCCTGCAGAGCCAATTTATATGCATCCCTAACACTAAAATCGGCAGACATATTCATATGGTTAACTCTCTGCACAATGTATGCGTTTTGGATCAAGAGGTCTTTTTCATTATATGTAAGCATTAGCGCAGATGATAGGGTAAACCATGCAAAGAATACAAGGACCCACAAGGGGATATCCCCGTACCGACTAAGGTCCATTCCCCTCGACACAAGTAGCGTCCCCCACCCAGGGCCTCTCCCCTCCGTACCGATAAATTCTGGCGCATACGAGGTGCCATTCAAATACCCTGCCAGAAAACCATACCAAAAACTAAGAACAAAGGCAGCAAAAATAATATATCCGACCATTCTTGCAAATTTTCGATATGCAGCTCGTCGAGCTTCTCCAATAAGACCTTTTTCCCCGTCAGCAAATTATCCAACACTTACAAATAAACTCAGAAGAAGACTGGCAATGGAGGAAATAATTCCGACTCTTAAATCAAATAAGTAATATGGAATATTAAATATTTCAGACACTAGCCAAATATGAGAGCCATCCTCGTCACCAGACAATGAAATTAAAAATGGAAAAGCGATTATAATAGCAGAAAAATAAAATAATGAAAAGATGAAAAATGCATACAAGGGGAGTTTTAATATATTGTCAAGAAATATTCTTTTTCGTTTTTCTTCGTGCGCTTCACCCCATACGCTATTAACTTCATCAATAACGTCTTGAATCTTCACAGATTTCTTGTTAGTCACCATAGGCACTTCCTTTCCGACAACTTTGTTGGTAAATAAACTTCCTAGACAGCCGCGTTTTACATCGCTGTACAGCCGTCAACGTTCACAGATTATCACGAAACAATAAAGTACAACTTGAACCCCGCAGGCGGGTGCCCATTACGCACCAGCCTGCGGGGTTCATTGCGGCTATTCGGCCACGTTACGAGCCCGTTATGCACCCAGGAGGGTCTTCGGGTTGACCGGGGTACCCGTGCCCTCCGCCAGGTGCTCAATACGCTTCAGAATCAGGCCTTCACGCAGCGCCCACGGGCACACACGCATCGTCTCAACCCCGAATGCCTCCATCGCCGCCTCCGCAGCGATAGCGCCCGCCAGCATCTGCTCCGCACGCGCCTTCGAAACACCCGGCAAATCGCTACGCTCAGACACCGTCATCGCCTCCATGCGACGAGTCCACAGGCGCAAATCCTGCAGATGCATCTCACGCTTCACGTGCGGGCCCGCCGAATACGGCGCCGCACCACAAATACGCGCCAACGAACGGAACGTCTTCGACGTACCCACCGTCATATCCGGCGCACCATAACGCAACAGATTCTCCGCCACTGGGGCAATCTGCTCACGCACATACTTACGCAGACGCTTCACCTGCTTCGGGCTCGGCGGCTGCTCATCAAAAAACTCACGCGTCAGACGACCCGCACCCAACGGCACGCTCATCGCCGCATCCGGCAACGCATTCGTGCCCGTCGAAAACTCAAACGAGCCGCCACCAATATCAAAATCAAGGATGCGGCCCGCACCCCAACCCTGCCAGCGGCGCACCGCAAAGTACGTAATCGCCGCCTCCTGGTCGCCCGAAATACCGTTCAGGCTCACACCGGTCTGCTCACGCACCTGATGCAGCACCGCCGCACCATTACCCGCCTCACGGATAGCGCTCGTGGAGAACGCCAGCAGGTCCTCCGCCTCATTCTCGATCGCGAAGTCGCGGGCGCTGGCCACGAAGCGGGTCAGCGCGTCCGCGCCCTCCTGCGAAATATTGCCCTCAGCGTCGAGGTACTGCACGAGCTGCAGCGGAATCTTGTGCGACGCGTACGGTTCGGGGCGCGCCCCGGGGCTGCCGTCAATCAGTAGCAGGTGGACCGTATTCGACCCGACATCCAGAACTCCCAGGCGCACGGTGCGCTCCCCTCCCCCGCCGCGCGGCGGGATATTATCTGTGTGCGGTACCGCAGGTGCGGCGCCTCTTCCAGTCTGTCAGAGGCGCGGCTCACTCCGCAAACAATCCGGGCGGATGCCCAGCATCAGCACAGCGTAAGCCCAAGAAACACGGCGCAAGCCCAAGAAACACAGCGCGGGCACAAAAATGCGCCGGGCATGTACTCTCCCGGGGCACGCAAAAGGCGCAGGAGGCGCCCCCCCCCGTGTGGGAGATCAGGGGCACATCCTGCGCCTTCAAGTAGAAACGCTACTCGGCTGACAACGCGGCTGATTACTCGGCGGTCTTCTTCGCCGCGGTCTTACGAGTGGTCGTCTTCTTCGCGGTAGTAGACTTTGCGGTCGTCTTCTTAGCCGTAGTCTTCTTAGCGGTAGTGGTCTTCTTCGCGGCGGTCTTACGCTTGACCGGGCCCTTCGCACGCTTATCAGCAAGCAGCTGCACCGCACGCTCATGGGTCAGCGACTCGACCGACTCCGCACGCGGAACCGTAATGTTCGTAATACCGTCGGTGATGTACGGGCCAAAGCGGCCGTCCTTCACCACGATCTTCTTCTCGCTGACCGGGTCCACGCCCAGCTCAGCCAGCGGAGGCTTAGCCGCCGCACGACCGCGCTGCTTCGGCTGGGAGTAAATCTCCAGCGCCTGCTCCAGCGTAATCGTGAAGATCTCGTCCTCGCTGCCAATCGAGCGGGAGTCCGTGCCCTTCTTCAGGTACGGGCCAAAGCGGCCGTTCTGCACGGTAATCTCCACGCCCTCAGCGTCGGTACCAAGCACGCGCGGCAGGCTCATCAGCTGCAGTGCCTGCTCCAGGGTCACGGTCGCCAAGTCCATGGACTTGAACAGGGACGCGGTACGAGGCTTGGCGGGCTTCGGCTTCTTCTTCGGCTTGGGCTTGCCGTTCTTGTAATATTCGGTCGGCTGCGCGTCCAGGTACGCCTGAATCTGTTCCTCGGTCATCTCTTCGATGACTTCGGTGACGTAGGGGCCGTAGCGGCCGTCGCGTGCCACGATCTGGTTGCCGGAGACCGGGTCAACGCCGAGCACGCGGCCGTCAGACTTGCCCTGTTCGAGCAGTTCGCGTGCCTTCGCTTCGGTCAGTTCGTCCGGTGCCAGGTCAGCGGGTACGTTCGCGCGGATCGGTTCGGTCAGTTCGCCGGTCTCGGTGTCGAGGGTACCTTCGGCTTCCAGGTAGGGGCCGAACTTGCCCACACGCAGCACAATGCCGTCCGCGATCGGGATGGAGTTGATGCTGCGGGCGTCTATCTCGCCGAGGTTGTCGACGATGGGCTTCAGGCCGCGCTTGGAGCCGCCGCCGAAGTAGAACTCGCCCAGCCATTCGACGCGGGATTCTTCGCCGCGTGCGATGCGGTCGAGGTCTTCTTCCATCTGCGCGGTGAACTCGTAGTTCACGTAGGGGCCGAAGCTGGATTCGAGCAGGCGCACCACGGAGAACGCGATCCAGGACGGAATCAGCGAACCAGAACGGACGTTCACGTATCCGCGGTCCATGATGGTCGAAATAACCGCCGCGTAGGTGGACGGGCGGCCAATGCCCAGCTCGTCCAGGGTCTTCACGAGGGACGCCTCGGTGTAGCGCGGAGGCGGCAGGGTCTCGTGGCCGGCGGGTTCAATCGCCTCGGCGGTCAGTGCCTCGCCGGTGGTCAGGTTCGGCAGGCGCTTCTCAGCGTCCTTCGCCTCACGCTCAGCCACGCGGGATGCGTCAACGCCCTCCTCGTAGGCGGCGAGGAAGCCGCGGAAAGTGATGACGGTACCGGATGCAGCAAACTCGGCGTCCTGGCCGTTAGAGGCCACGGCGCCCAGGCGCACGGAGGCGGTGGAACCGGTCGCGTCAGCCATCTGGGAGGCGACGGTACGCTTCCAAATCAGCTCGTAGAGGCGGAACTCGTCGTTGGACAGGGAGCCGCGCACAGCGTCCGGGGTGCGGAAGGTGTCACCGGCGGGGCGGATTGCTTCGTGGGCTTCCTGTGCGTTCTTGCTCTTGGAGGTGTACACGCGCGGTGCGGAGGGCACGAACTCTGCGCCGTACAGCTCGGATGCCTGGCGGCGTGCGGCGGAGATCGCCTGCTCGCTCAGCGCCACCGAGTCGGTACGCATGTAGGTGATGTAACCGTTTTCGTAGAGGCGCTGCGCCACCTGCATGGTCACGCGGGAGGAGAAACGCAGCTTACGTGCGGCTTCCTGCTGCAGGGTGGAGGTGGTGAACGGCGCTGCCGGGCGGCGCTTGTACGGCTTGGTCTCAACGGAGCGTACGGAGAACGCGGCGGACTGCAGGGCTGCGGCGAGCGGGCGGGCGGCTTCCTCGTTCAGGTGGGTGACCTTGGAGGTGTTGAGGGTGCCGTTGTCGGCGAAGTCCTTGCCGGTGGCGATGCGGTTGCCGTCTACGGCGACCAGCTTGGCGTCGAAGCCTTCGGAGGCTGCGGTCAGGAAGCGTCCGGTCAGGTCCCAGTAGTTGGCGGCGACGAATGCCATGCGTTCGCGTTCGCGCTCAACCACGAGGCGGGTTGCGACGGACTGCACGCGACCTGCGGAGAGGCCGCGGCCGACCTTGCGCCAGAGTACGGGGGAGATTTCGTAACCGTAGATGCGGTCGAGGATGCGGCGGGTTTCCTGTGCGTCGACCAGATGCAGGTCGATGTCGCGCAGTTCGCCGAAGGCACGCTGAATGGCTTCCCGGGTGATTTCGGGGAAGGTCATGCGGTAGACGGGTACCTTGGGCTTGAGGACTTCCTTCAGGTGCCATGCAATAGCTTCACCTTCGCGGTCACCATCGGTTGCCAGGTAGAGCGCGTCTACTTCTTTGAGCTTGCGCTTGAGTTCGGCGACCTTTTTCTTTTTGTCGGGGTTGACCACGTAGTAGGGTTCGAAGTTCTCTTCAACGTTGACAGCGAACTTGCCGACAGGGCTCTTCTTGAGGTTTTCGGGCAGTTCGGAGGGCTGCGGAAGGTCGCGGATATGGCCCATGGACGAGTCGACAAGGTAGTCCTCGCCGAGGTAGCTGCTAATGGTTTTGACCTTGGAGGGAGACTCCACAATCAGCAGGGCTTTTCCGGTCTTTGCCTGAGCGGGCACGGCACTCCTCTATCTGTGTGTTGAAAAGCTACGTATTCAACCATAACCTACGCTGGCGCTTGTGGGCGCCGGTCGGTTGTGGTTGTACGCGGGTGAGGTGATCGGTGGGGTGTAGTTTATGTTGGGTTGATGTGGTGCGCTCGGTGCGTTTCATGCGGCGAGCGCGCGGTGGCCCGGCACTGGGCGAGCTGGCACGGTTCTAGTTGATGAGGACCGGGCGTGTTGAGCTTGCATGAGCGCGCAGGGTACTCGGTACATCATACGGTACCGGAGCGGTGGTGTGTGCACGGGGTACATGGGGGCGGGTGCTGGGGCGCACCGCACCCGCTCACCTGCGTTTCTAGCTGGTGAGGGTATCAGAGTCGGGGTGGGTGCCGTCCAGGTATGCGGGCAGCAGCGGGTATTCGCGGCCGTACACGGTCTGCGGCGCGATGCGCACCCACTGCATTTCGTGGGTTTCGGAGTCGGGCAGGTCGAAGGTGCGCACGATCTGCGGGGTCATTTCCGGCGGCAGCCAGTGGGCGATACCGACCACGATGACGGAGCGGATGCCGTCTTCGAGGGTTTCGTCGATTTCGAAGGCGACGCGGCGGCTGACCACCACGGAGGAGAACTTGTTGCCGCGGGTGGTGCGGATGTAGATTTCCTGCTTGTCGTCTTGGCTGGCGACGGCGTAGAGCACGGGCAGCACATCGACGTGCTGTCCGTCAGTGAGGATGAGGCGGCCGAGAGTGTTCGCGTGCAGACGCTCCCAGCACTTGTCGACGCTGATACTTTCATCGGGGTACAGGTTACTCATGGTTTCAGTGTATGCGATGGGGTGGGTGCTCTTGCGCAGATGACGGTTTTGGTCAGTGGGTGGGTTGGGGCCGTGTCATTGAGCTGCCGCCTATACGCGGTGGGCGCGCCCGGGCAGATGCGGCGGTGCGTAGAATGGTGTGCATGACTATTTCTGCCGCCACTTTCGCTCCCGAGTACGCCGCTGTTGTGGATGCTCCCCGCAGCGATGATTACGCCCGCCTGACCCGCATCCGTGAACGCCTGCTGGCGTTGAACTACAGCTATGACGCTGTGCAGGAGCTGCTGGGTGTTGAGGCGGCTGAGGCGATGGCTCGCGACCAGGTGGTTCCGGGCCTGTGGCGTGTGGAGCACATTCTGCGCGGCAATTACAGCGCGGAGGAGAAGA
Organism: Rothia sp. HMSC069C03; assembly: GCF_001811075.1. Classification (NCBI taxonomy): domain Bacteria; kingdom Bacillati; phylum Actinomycetota; class Actinomycetes; order Micrococcales; family Micrococcaceae; genus Rothia; species Rothia sp. HMSC069C03. The sequence goes on along the minus strand of NZ_KZ627137.1, from coordinate 63,457 downwards.
ACCTGGCGCGTCTGCTGGCGTTTTTCCTGCTGGCTCGCCCGCTCACTGAGGCTGAGGCTGCCGAGGTTTTCGCTGAGACCCTGGTTGATTTCGAGGATGCCGCGCTGATTGAGCGCGACGCTGCGGGTTCTGCCCGCTGGACCGCGAGCGTTGATTTGCGCCCGCACGCCGCCGATGACGGCACCGAAATCTTTGTTGCCGCTGACCTGGGTGCGCATCAGCGCCCCGGTGTGCTCCGTAAGGATCACGTGCTCGGTATTGGTCACGCCTCCCTGACTCTGGCACAGATTACCGAGCGTACCCCCGTCAAGCGTGCTCTGGATATGGGTACCGGCTGCGGTATTCAGACCTTCCACCTGCTCGCCCACGCCGAGCACGTGACCGCCACCGATATTTCGGAGCGTGCCCTGGCGTTCACTCGTTTTAACCTGCTGCTGAACGCGCAAGCGCTCAATATTGATCCGCAGAACCCGCAGGCGCGCGTGAGCCTGCGTGAGGGTTCCCTGCTGGAGCCGGTCGCCGGTGAGCTTTTCGACCTGGTGGTGTCGAACCCGCCGTTCGTGATTACCCCGCGCGTTGCCGGTGAGAGCGCCGAGGAACAGTTCACCTACCGCGACGGCGGCCTGCCCGGTGACGAAATTGTGAGCACGATGGTGCGTCAGCTGCCGTCGGTGCTGGTGCCCGGTGGCCGCGCGCAGATGCTGGGTAACTGGGAGATTATTCGCGATTCAGCGGACCCGGATGCACCGCGCCCGTGGGATGAGCGCCCGCGTGCCTGGGTTGCTGACGGCGGCGCGGAGGCGTGGTTTATTCAGCGTGAGTCGGTGGCGCCGGGTTCTTACGCGGAGACCTGGTTGAAGGATGCGAGTGAGAACCGCGACCGCAGCCACTACGAACAGACCTACGTGGCGTACCTGAACGACTTCGCTTCCCGGAACGTTCATTCTATTGGTTTCGGTATGATTTGGCTGCGCCGCCCGACCGAGGCGACCGCGGCAGGCGTGACCGAGCCCCTGCAGCGTTTCGAGGAGATCACCTACCCGATTCAGCAGCCCATCGCCCGCGCCCTCACCGAGTCCGTGCGCCGCTACGACCGCCTCGCCGCCATGGACGATGAAGCGCTCCTTACCGCGCACCTGGAGGTCGCCGAGGACGTCACCGAGGAACGCCACGGCCGCCCCGGCGCCGAGCACCCCAGCGTCATTTTGTTGCGTGCCGGTTCGGGTCTGTGCCGCACCCAGTTGCTCTCCACCGAGACGGCTGGTTTTGCCTCGGCGAGCGATGGTGAGCTTGCCGTGGGTCAGATTGTGGCGGCTCTTGCCATGCTTCTGTCCTGGCCCGAATACGACGCAGCTGCCGCCGCGGCGCGCGGCACGCAGGAGCAGCATCCGCGCGATACACTGTTGCACGCGGTGCGCGAGCTGGTGCTCAAGAGCTTCCTGCACTTTAGCGACGAGCATGCGGGCACTGAGTCGGCTGGCGAGAGCACTGCAGAAGCGCAGGGCTAAGCGTGCGCATTTGGTCCCTTCACCCATGTCTGCTCGATCGGCGCGCCCTGGTCGCCTGTTGGCGTGAAACCCTGCTGGCGCAGAAGGTGCTGCGGGGCCTGACTCGCGGGTACACGAACCATCCGCAGCTGATTCGTTTTCGCGCGCACCCGCAGCCGCTGGAGGCGGTTGCCGCCTACCTGTCCGGGCTGGCGGATGAGGCGGATGCCCGCGGCTACTCGTTCAACCGTGCGCTGATTGGTGCGGGCGAAGATGATGCGGGCGAACATATCGCAGGCAAAAACGACGCCGACAAAAGCTGCGCTGACAAAGCTGACAAAAATAGCGCCGACAAGGAAGAAAACACGTACGCTTCGGTCGCCCTGATTCCCGTTCCTCTCGGCCAGTTGGAGTACGAGCTCGCCTTTCTGCGGCACAAGGTGGCTGGGCGCGACCTCGAGTGGGAGCATCGGTTGAGCGAGCGCCTGGCGGCGTGTGCACATCCGCTCTTTGAGGTGGTTCCGGGCGCTATTGAGCCTTGGGAAAAGACGAAAGATTTCTAGACAGAGGGATTTCTAAGAACGTGAGCATAGTAATGCCCCGGCGGAACCCTTGCGGGTGCCTGCCGGGGCATTACTGTATGTGTGGCTCAAGCTTTATGGGAACAAACATCTCAGCGCGTTATAGAGCGCTGGAAACAGCTTGGCACGGGGTCTTTACCCCAGGACCTTTACCCAAGGACCTTCACCTCAGGGGCTTTACTTGGTGGTCAGCGCAGGCTTAATCTCCTTCACGATTGTCTCAAGCATCTTCAGGTTGAAGTCCACGCCCAGCTGCAGTCGACCCGCCGCAATGAGATCGGCCATGGCGGCAAGTTCAGCCATGTAGAGCGGGTTTTCGTAGCGCATGTCTGGATTGCAGCACTGGCTCTTCATCGTCGAGTGACGGGTCAGTCGTCCTCGTCTTCGAGGTCCTCTAGCACTTCGAACGGCGACTCGACGTCGCCGCGCCAGGCCTCCAGGCCTTCGCGCACCGCGAGCACCGCCACGACCAGCGCCGCGACCGAGTCAGCCCACCACCAGCCGAACAGGCTGTCGAGGACGAGGCCGATGAACACTGCACCGGAGAGGTAGATACACAGGATGAGCTGCTTGGCGTCGGCCATCACGCTCTTGGAGCCCAGCTCCCGCCCGGTGCGGACCTCAATCCACGCCAGCAGAGGCATGACGACCAGGCTCAGCGCGGTGATACCGAGACCCAGCGGGCTGTGGTCGGGGCCCTCCTGGCCGACCAGGGCCAGCACCGCGTCGATTGATACGTAGGCCGCCAGCGCGAAGAACGCGATGCCGATGGCCTTGACGGTGACCGTTTCCCACCGCTCAGGGTCCTTGCGGGTGAACTGCCAGGTGACGGCCGCGGCCGAGAGTACCTCGACAACCGAGTCGAGCCCGAAGCCAATGAGCGCCGCGGACGAGGCGAGGACGCCTGCCCAGACTGCGACGATTGCCTCGATTACGTTGTACGTGATCGTGAAGCCGACGATGAAGCGGACGCGCTGGTGCAGCATCGCGCGGCGCGCGGTGGTCAGGGTCTCGCTCATGCTCCCGCCGCCGTTCCACAGCAGCCCGACACCGAGCATGCCGGGTCGATGCACGGCGCGGCCTCGTCCACCGCGAGCGTGACGTCGATTAGGGACGTCAGTGCCGCGGCGAGGTGCGGGTCGGCGATCTCGTAGCGCGTCTGGCGGCCCTCGGGCTCGGCGACGACGATTCCGCAATCGCGCAGGCAGGTCAGGTGGTTGGACACGTTCGAGCGGGTCAGCTCCAGCTCGCGCGAGAGCACGGCTGGATAGCTCGGGCCACTGAGGAGGGTCATCAGAATCCGGGAACGTGTTGGGTCGGCCATGGCGCGGCCGAGCCGGTTCATGACGTCGAGGTGTGAAACAATAGTCAGCATACGGTGACTATACAGTGATAACTGACCAATTGTCCACTTGTGCGGGCTGCCGCACGTGCTCCGCGCCCTTGCCCTCGGGAGGCGGCAGAGTTCGCGCTCATCAGCGACCACCGCCCATCACGGAAGCGACGGCGGCACACTGGCGCAGCATCGGCTGACGAAAATGTCGCTGAGGTACATGCGGCAGAAGCGCAGGGCTAGGCGTGCGCATTTGGTCCCTTCACCCCTGTCTACTCAATCAGCGCGCCCTGGTCGCCTGCTGGCGTGAAACTCTGTTGATACAGAAGGTTCTGCGGGGTCTTCACCTCAGGGTCTTTACTTAGTGGTCAGCGCGGGCTTGACCTCCTTCACGATTGCGTCAAGCATCTTCAGGTTGAAGTCCACGCCCAGCTGGTTCGGGATAGTCAGCAACACGGTGTCCGCCGCCTGAACCGCCTCATCGCGGGCGAGCTCCTCGGCAATATCCGCCGGGTCACCAATGTAGCTACGACCAAAGCGGGAGAAACTGTTGTCAATAATGCCGGTGTAATCCTGCGAGTCCTCCGCGGCGCGGCGACCGAAGTAGCGCGCCGAGGTCTCGTCAATTACCGGCAGCACCGAGCGGGAGACCGAAACACGCGGAACGCCCGAGTTGCCCGCCTTCACCCACTCGGAGCGGAAGAGGCGAATCTGCTGCGCCTGCTGCTGGTCGAAAGGAATGCCCTTATCTTCCAGCATCAGGGTCGAAGACATGAGGTTCAGGCCCTTCTGCGCGGTCCACACGGCGGTGCTATCGGTACCCGCGCCCCACCAGATGCGGTCGCGCAGGCCCGGCGACTGCGGCTGGACGGGGGCGTACTTGCCGGGAACGCGAGCGCTGGGCGCCATGCCCTCACCCTCGATGGCCTTGAGGAAAATGTCGAGGTGGCGGCGCGCCATATCGCTCTCGTTTTCTCCCTCTGCCGGGTAGTAGCCGAAGCTCTCAAAGCCGCGAATCACGGATTCGGGCGAGCCGCGGGAGACGCCGAGCTGCAGTCGGCCCGCCGCAATGAGGTCAGCCATGGCGGCGAGTTCCGCCATATAGAGCGGGTTTTCGTAGCGCATGTCAATCACTCCAGTGCCGAGCTCGATGCGCTCGGTCTTCGCCGCGATGGCGGAGAGCAGCGGGTAGGGGGTTGCCTGCTGCTGGTCAAAGTGGTGCACGCGGAAGAATGCGCCGTCCAGTCCGATGTCTTCGGCGCCTACGGCAAGGTCGATTGCCTGGTGTAGAGATTCTGCAGCGGAGGGCACACGGGAGCCGGGAACCTCAGCCCAGTGGCCGAAGGAGAGGAAGCCGAGCTTCTTCTCGTCACCGCGCATGGGTTCGAGGTGGCTGATGCGGATGGACTCGTCGAGCTGCGGGGTGCCGGGGTTGGTGGGGGTGCTCATTGTTTTTTCCTTTGCGGGTTGCACCCGGGTTCGTGTAGTACCGGGCTGGTGGTTTAAATCTAAATCCAAATACTTTACAAGTCAAGCATTTGTTTCGGAGTGTTACACACAGGGCACCGCCCCCCCCCCGCCGCACGCGCCACCCCCCCAACCCCGAAAAAGGGCACAGAAAAGCCCGGCGGCACGAACGCATCGCGCCACCGGGCCCTTCTATTCAACAGCTAAAACTGCAACTTAAACGACAGAAACAAACTGTCCTAGGAACGCTTCGCCAGCGGAACCCACAGCTCCATACGGTAATCAGCCGCCTGCATATCGCCGCGACCGTACACCTCAAGGCCACCCACCGGGCGATACTGCGGATTCTTCGCGAAGAACGCCTCCTCAAAGCTCGCAAAGCCAGCCGGAATAGACTCCGAAATCGGGCCGGTCACCTCAACCACCGCATAGGTGCTCGCAGGCAACTCCAACACACCCAGACCAAGCTTCGCCGCGCTCGCCGGCTCCGACACCAGGAAGCCCGCCGTGTAGCGAACCTGACCCTTCGGGTTCGGCTGAGTGCACACGCCCAGGTACTGGGTCACATTCAGAACATCCAGCATCGCCGGGGACGCCTTCTGATTCAGCTCATCCCACAGCGAGGAGAAGTCGCCATCCAGGGGGAACACCTGCGAAACGCCGGCAACGACCATCGCCGGGTGCTCCTCAATGCGAGGTTCAGAAATCTGAACCGCGCCGCCCTTAGCGGCTGCCATTAGGCGTTCGCCTCAGCTGCTTCGCGGTCCACCGAGCACTCGGGCACGCAGTGGCGCTTCGCATCGTCAGCTACGCACTCGGGGCAGAGCAGAACCAGCTCGCGGCAGGAATCGTTGGAGCAGTTCTCGAACTTGTTCGAGGGGGCGCCGCACTGTTCGCACTTGCCGATGGTGACGGTGTCCGGAGTGAACTCCATGTGCATGCGCTTGTCGAAGACGTAGAGCGAGCCTTCCCAGAGTTCCTTATCGCCGTACTTCTCACCGTAACGTACGATGCCGCCGTCGATCTGGTAGATCTCTTTGAAGCCGCGGTTCTTCATGAGCGCGGAGAGAATCTCACAGCGAATACCGCCAGTGCAGTAGGTGACGACCGGCTTGTCCTTAATGTGGTCGTACTTGCCGGACTCGATCTCGCGGATGAAGTCGTGGGTGGTGCGCACGTCGGGAACGATAGCGTTCTTGAACTTGCCGATCTTCGCCTCGAACGCGTTACGGCCGTCGAAGAAGACCACTTCGTCACCGCGCTCTTCAACAAGCTTGTTGACCTCTTCAGGCTTCAGGTGCACGCCGCCGCCAACGACGCCGTTCTCGTCCACCTGCAGCTCGTCGGGAGCACCGAAAGCCACAATCTCGTCGCGTGCCTTCACAGACAGGCGGGGGAAGTCCTCCGCGCCACCCTCGGACCACTTGAACTCCATGTTCTTGAAGCCGGGGTACTTGCGGGTTTCCTTGGTGTACGCCTTGACCGCGTTGATTTCGCCGCCGAGGGTGCCGTTAATACCGTGCTTGGAAATGAGGATGCGCCCGCGCAGGCCGAGCTTCTCACAGAGGACACGCTGCCAGAGCATGACCGCCTGCGGGTCGGCGATGGGGGCGAACTGGTAATACAGAATAATCTTATTTTGAGCCACGAAACTATTTTATCGTCATATACGTCTAAAGCATGCAAATTTTTTGATATGTGCGCGCTGACTAAGGGGTTGGCGGCGCAGAAGCGGTTCTGGGGCGGGGTTGGGCTCTGAGTCGAGGGAGGGAGCCGAGCGGGTTCGGAGCCGGGCTCGGAGCCAGCATTCAGGGTAGCGCGTGACCGGCGACAGGTCGGGGTGTAGCCCGCCGCTCTACAATGGAACCCATGCCGCACAGCACCTCCTCGCAGAACGCCAACCAGCACCGCGAACAGCAGCCCACGCACCAGTCCGCACACCAGCACGAGCAGGGGCAGTCTGCGGCGCGCCCAAAAACGTTGCGCTACCGCGAGCTGCCCGCGAGCACACAGCAGGTGCTGGCATCCCTGTTGCCGGAGGCGGAACGCACCGGAAGCCTGCCCGAGCAGGTGACCCATATTCACACCATTGCCGCCAGAGAGGCGAGCTACGCGCCGTGGCCGCAGTGGTTGCATCCGCGCGTGGTGGAGGCCTTTGAATCGCTCGGTATTGCCGAGCCCTACGCCCACCAGGTGCAGGCGGCAGACGCCGCCCACGCGGGTCTTGATGCGGCGCTGGCGGCGAGTGCGGCGCGCTACGGCTGGCAGGCGGGGCGTATTGAGGCTGAGCGCATTGAAACGCCGGCTCCCACGCACGCCGAAGACACGAAGAGCACCGGCAGCGGCGGGCACGTGATTGTGGCGACTGGTACCGCCTCAGGCAAGACCCTGAGCTACCTGATGCCTACCCTGGATGCAATCTGCCGTGCATCGTACGGCGAGCCGGTGAGCTCAACTTCCGCGTATTCCGGGGCAGAAAACCTTAATAATAGAGCGAACGTTCTCTACATTTCACCGGCGAAGGCGCTCTCTGCCGACCAGCTCACCGCCCTCACCTCCTACAACCTGCCAGGGCTCCACGCGGCAAGCTACGACGGCGACACCCCCACCGGCGAACGCCGCTGGATCCGCGAACACTCCAACTTCATCCTCACCACCCCGGACATGCTCAACTACTCAATCCTGAGCAACCACCGGCAGTGGGCATCCTTCCTGCGCGGGCTACGCTACGTGGTGCTCGACGAAGCACACAGCTACCGCGGCGTTTTCGGCGCGCACATCGCCAATCTGCTGCGCCGCCTGCGCCGCGTCTGCGCACTCTACCGCACCGTGCCCGTGTTCTACGGCGCCTCCGCGACCAGTTCCAACCCGGTCGAGTCTTTCTCCAAGCTCATCGGCGTGCCGCAGCAGGCGGTCACCGCCATTACCGAGTCCACCTCCGCACGCGGTGAAACCACCGTCGCGCTCTGGGAGCCCGAATTCATGCCGCCCAAGGCGCACGATCAACTCGCCAAGGGCGCCCGCAGCACCCAGCAGCAGGCGGTCCAGTCGAAGGCTGAGCAGGAGGCGCCGCGCCGCGTCTCCCCCGTGGAGCAGGGCGCGCAAATGCTCACCGACCTGGTGCTTTCCCGCGCCCGCTCCCTGGTTTTCGCCGGTTCACGCCGCAGCGTAGAAATCCTCTCGCAGAAGACCCAACGCTACCTCGACGAGGTGGAGGCGGGCCTCTCCCACCGCGTCGCCGCATACCGCGCCGGGTACACCCCCGAAGAGCGCCGCGAACTCGAACGCAAACTCCGCAACGGCGAACTGCTCGGCCTGGCGAGCACCTCCGCGCTGGAACTGGGCATCGACATCTCCGGGCTGGACGCCGTACTCGTGGCGGGCTGGCCAGGTACCCGCGCCTCCTTCATGCAGCGCGTGGGCCGCGCGGGTCGAAGCGGTCAGGACGCGCTCGCCGTGCTCATTGCCGACAACAACCCGCTCGACACCTACCTGGTGCACCACCCAGAGGCGATTTTCGGGCAGGAAGTTGAGGCGACCGTGTTCGACCCAACGAACCCGTACGTTCTCTCACCGCAGCTGTGCGCCGCCGCGCAGGAGGCGCCCATCCGCACTGAAGAGCTGAGCCTGTTCGGGCCGCATACCGCCGCTCTGCTGGATCGGCTGGTGCATCAGGGGTACCTGCGTCGCCGCCCGGACGGCTGGTATTGGACGCACGCCGAATCAGCCGCCGAGCTGGTCGATATCCGCGGCACCGGCGGCGGACCCTACCAGCTCATCGACGCCGAAGACGGCACCCTGGTTGGCACCATGGACGCCGCGCACGCCATGAGCCAGGGGCACCCGGGCGCAATCTACATTCACCAGAGCGCGCAGTACGTGGTCGAATCCCTCAGCGAGGGCGAGCGCGTGATTCTGCTCAGCCGCGTCTACCCGGACTACTACACGCGCGCCATTGAGAGCACCGAGGTGCGTATTCTGGCGGAGCGTGCGCGGGTTAGTTACGGTGCGCAAAACGCTGTTGGGGAAGCGGGTCCCGCCGAGACTGCTCCCGGTGAGCCCGCTCCTGGAGAGCATGCTCCCGAAATCTCTATCCCCGAAACCAACGCGCAGCAGCTTGCCCCGCTCACCATGCACCGCGGGCAAGTTCAGGTCACCGACCAGGTCACCGGCTACCGGCGTTTTTCCGTCTACGGCGGCGAATACCTGGGCGAAGAGGCGCAATCCATGCCGCCGGAAGTGCTCATGACCGAGGCGGTCTGGTTCACCTTCGAGCCCAGCTACCTGTTCGGCGCGGGCGTGACCGAAGAGGACGGACCCGGCACCCTGCACGCCGCCGAACACGCCGCCATCGGACTGCTACCGCTCATCGCCACCAGCGACCGCTGGGACTTGGGTGGACTCTCCACACTGCTTCACGTGGACACCGGCAGGCCCACCATTTTCGTCTACGACGCAGCCCCCGGCGGCGCAGGCATCAGCGAGCGCGGCTTCAACGCGGTTCAGCAGTGGCTAAGCGCCACCCTAGAAGCCATCGAAAGCTGCGGATGCGACAACGGTTGCCCCTCCTGCGTGCACTCACCCAAGTGCGGCAACCGCAACGAGCCGCTCAGCAAACACGGCGCCCGGGCGCTACTGCAGGCAATGTTGCGGAGCATGGCAGAGGCGTAGAACGCGCTGGGGGTGCGGGGCATACTGGGGGACGTAGGACGGGCTAGGATGACAACTCCCAATGAGGGAAAATAACCTAATCGGCGGATTTTTCTGGCTCGGGTGGGTTTTCCGGCTCTGCTGGGCTTTCGGGTTTTGGGAGGTTCGGGTACCGAGTCCTGCTCGATCCCCAGTTCCTCCTCCAGCTCGGCGACTTCATCGGGGCTCAGCTCCTCCACGTTGCCCGCCGCGTCATGCTCTTCTTCGGCGTACTCTTCTTCAGGGTACTCAGCCCCAGCGCGGGCACGCACCCTCGCCGGGCCCAGCATCCCCAAGGGCCCTGCAACCGGGACGGCGACCGTCACCTCCACCGTTTCAGGTCGATCCGGAAACGTGCAGAATTCCAGGTGCGCGCCGTGGCGTTCGGCAAGGTCCGCCGCGACCGCGCACGGGTCGCCTTCGGTAAGCCCGCGGTAGGCATCCGCCGCCGCGAGTGCGCTCAAATCGGCGGCTGCGGAGGCCCTGCGGTTAGCGGACACCACCCCGATGAGACCGGCAATCACCACGGTCACCACCAGCAGCGCGGCAATAATGGTGAGGGCGAGGACGGTGCCGCTACCCTCTTCGGAATATTCGTCCGCAGACCAAGCAAAAACCGCGCTTCTATTCGCCATCACTGCCGGCACTTTCTTCACTGTCACTGCTTTCCTGAGTGCCACCGTTGCCTTCAACGCGGGCGTGGGCGTCCGCCCGTAGCACCCAGCCGGTTGCCGACCCGATCACACCGGGGGCGGGGCGGCTCACCCGCACGTGCACTTCCCGGGCGCGCCCCGCATCCGCGGCGACCGCACCATCAGAAGCGACAGCATCAGGAGAAACGGAAATCTGCACGCTCTGCGCCGGGTCGATGCGGCTGACGGCGGAGCGAATCTGCACCTCGGAATCTCCACGGGCGGCGGCTCGTGCAGCCGTTCGCGCGGACTCCTCCACCTTGAGCTGTGCAACCCCCGTGGAGGCGGCACCCAGGCAGAGGGCGAGCACCACCGTCACGGCGGGTAGGGCGACCGCAAATTCGGCGGTAATCACACCCTCTTCTGCTGGGCTCTTGTGCGGGGTCGAGGGTGCCGGTTCCGCCCCGACTTTTCCTGCGAGACGAGTGCACCGCAAAGCACCCAAATTCACATGAGCGTTCATTCTTTATTCCTCCTTTCTAGTTTGATTTTCCGGGGCTCCCAAAGCTTAGAAGCAAACCCTACAGCGGGTTTTGCCAAAGGTTCTAGAGCAGCCCCGTGTTACCCGCAATCGACAGGGCGTTACGCACAATATCCAGGAGCATGGAACGCACCTCATCCGACTTGAGAATCAGCACCAGCAGGCCCGCGAAACCGACCGCCGCGAGCATCACAATGCCGTACTCAGCGGTGGAGGCGCCCTCCTCCGGATCACCCGCCTGGGCGTAATCTTTGAGCGCCTTTTCGTGCCCCCCAGCGGGTACATATTCGGTACAGCTGGGCGCGTGCTCACCCAGGCTGCGGCAGGTGGCGCCGCATTCGTCCAGGGTGCAGCCCTCGGCGAGCGCGCGGGCAATGGTCAGCGCCTGTTCGGGGTTCAGACGGTCCGTATTCATATCAATCTCCATTTCGTTAGGGTCAATCCTGGGGCCAGCATGCTTCTGCTCAGCGCCGGTGGAAAGCTCAGCATCAGTAAATAGTTCGGGGCATTCTTCGCGCAGCTGCTTCATGGTGGTTGCGATAGCAACGGACAGCGGCACGGGGCCCAGAATGGTCTGCGTTTCTGCACCGAGCGCGGCGGGCTGAATTTCACGCGGAGCACCGGCCGGTGCGTTGAGCGGAGCATCGACAGCGTGCAGGTCGTGGCGGATTGCTTCGCAGAGGGTGTTCGTCATTGGTTTTCCTTTCGTTGTGCCCCGTTCATTCGGGGCGGGGTGGGTGCTCATCCGCGTTCGCTGCAGATGGGCGAAGGTCTAAAGCGAAGGTCTAAACTTTTCAGAATTTCGGCTAGTCAACAGTGCTTATGGGCTTGAATCTTTAGCCGGTCAGCGTGGGTAGTAGCGAAATGAGGATGGGCACAATACCCAGGCAGATAAAGGCGGGCAGTGAGCACAGCCCGAGGGGTACCACGAGCGCTACGGAGAGCTTTCCGGCGGCGCGTTCTGCCGCGCGGCGTTCGCTGAGGCGATGCGCATCGGCTAGGGAGAGCAGCAGCGCCGTGCTGGGTGCGCCACCCGTGTAGGAGGGGGCGAGTGCATCCCGCAGCTCACCGAAGGTTCCCGCCGCGGACCCCGACCAGGCACTCCCCCAGCCGCTACCCATCTGTAGGCGCTGGCAGACCGTGTGCAACGGTCGGCTGTTGAGCGCCTCGGCGAGGGTGCCCAGGGCGGCGAGCGGTGCGAGCCCGGCTCTCAACTGCGCGGCGAGTAGTTCCAACACGAGGGCGGTATCAACGGGCCCGGCATCTGCTGGCAAGGCAGACTTTTCCGTCTCAGATTCAGCATTTGCCGTCCGCAGGCTCTCCACCTCCGCCCGATGCACGAGCGCGGCGGTCCAGCGGCGCCCGACGAAGGCGAGCCCCAGCCCGAGCAAACCGGTGAGCGCCCCGAGAATGGAGCCGGTCAGCACGCCCACGGGGTCGCTTCCCATGAGCACACCCAATCCGAGGCCAAGCAGCGGTAGCCAGGAGAGAATCCTGCCGGTGGCGCGCGGTGCGGCGAGGGCGCTCTGCCTACCCAGAAGCGCATCGATGCGTTCTTCGGCGTGTTCGGCGGCGCGTTCCAGGCTCGTGGCAAGCGGCGCACCGGCGCTCTCGCTCATGCGCATGCTCAGTTGCAGGTCGTGCAGGCGCTCGCGGCTGTGCGGGCGCATCCGGGTGCTGTTTTCGAGTAGCTGGGCGCAGGCGAGGTGCGCGGGGGCGCCCCAGGAGGTGACCGTGGCGAGAGCCTGCATGAAGCGGCGGATATCTTCGGCGCACCGCTTGTGCCCGTAGTCTTCGGAAAGGGGAGAGAGGCCTCGTACACGTAGAGCCCGGGTGCTTCTCCGGACGCTTTTCTTCGCACGCGGTTTCCCCGTACCCGGCACCAGCTCGTTCTCCCCGAGCTGCTCGAGCTCCCCGAGTTGCCTATAGCCCGGGTCGGTGCGCACCGCCTCCGGCAGGGGGATGCCGGCACGTAGGTTCAGGGCGAGGGTACGTAACATGAGCGGCCACATGCGCATTTCCTCGGCACTGGCTGCTCCGGCAATGCGCCCAGCTAGGCGCTCAGTCCAGCGCTCAGACCAGCGTTCGCGAAGGCTTCCATTGCTCTTCTCGTTCTGCTTCATTGCTTCCTCCTTTCACGTTTTCTGCTTCCCCCATTTCGGGGGCTAGTACCCAACATCAGACCCGGTAGAAATACGCCTGACCTGCAGGTACTCTTCACTCCCCTGTGTGGCGGGGTGCAGACTGTAAATACCCTCGATGCGGCGGCGACCATCCCGATGTTCCAGGTGGATAATGCGTTCAAAAGCCGTCGCCGTATGTAGAGCGACCGTTCTACTATCCAGTCCGGCGAGCGCGCCCAGGGCGCACAAACGCAGGGGCACCGCCTGCGCACTATTGGTGTGTAGGGTTGTTCCGGCACCGCGGTGACCGGTGTTCATGGCGGTCAGCAGGTGCACCACCTCCGCGCCGCGGCACTCACCGACCACGAGCCGATCCGGGCCCATGCGTAGCGCCTGCACAATCAGCTCACCCAGCCCGATTTCGCCGGCGCCTTCGGAGTTGGCGGCACGGGTTTTGAGGGCAATAACCTGCTCATGCTGCGGCGCCAACTCCGGGGTGTCTTCGAGCAGAATGAGGCGCTCCTGCGGCGAGCACAGCCCCAGCAGGGCGTTGAGCAGGGTGGTTTTGCCGGTGCCGGTACCGCCGCTAATGAGGAATCCGCGGCGTTCGGCAATCATGCGGCGCAGGTAGGCGGCGGTCGCATCATCACACAGCCCCGCGGCCTGCAGCTGCGCCAGGGTGGGGCGCTCGCGGGCGGGTAGACGCACGGAGAGCCGGGTGCGTTCGCTCAGCGGCGGGATAATCGCGTGGATGCGTCTGCCGTGCTCGTCGCTGATGTCAGCCGCCGGATGCGCGGCATCCAGCTGCCCGCCGTGCCTGCGGATGAGCCGCTCGGCGAGGTCGCGCACGCGCCGCTCATTGCCGAGGCTCAGCGCCACGGGGCGGGTGGTTCCGTTGATGCCCACCCAGATATCGCAGGGCGAGTTCACGTAGATATCGGTGATGGTTCCGGCGCGTTGCCCCTCGTCAAGGAGCAGGTCGAGGGCGCCGAGGCCGTAGAGTTCCGCGGCGAGGTAGCGTAGCGCAGTCTGCCGGTTGACGGGCACGTATTCCACGCTGGGGTAGCTCCAGGAGGCGGGCGCGGACGGCGCAGCTTTGGCGCGGAATTTTCGGAGCTTCGCTGCATTGCTTCCGTCTGCGCCCGTTCCTTCTGCGTTCGCGTTCCCCCAGGCATTCCCCTGGCATCCGCCGTCGATGGCGTAGATTGCCTCGTCCACGGCATTTTCGAGAATCTCGCGGAGGGGCTGGGATTCCTGGAGCAGTCCACCGTCCGCAGCACTCGCAGTGTTTGCGCTGCCCGCGGCGATTACACCCTCTGCGGGCGCGCGCTCCGCTGCCGTCTCAACCCCGGCGCCAAATCCACCGCTAAAACCACCGCTAAAACCGTTCAGGGCGATAGCGCTCATCTGCGGCGAGCGCAGGATTAGCTCGCGGGCGTGCAGGGCGACGGCGCGGGCGCGGTAGTCTTCGGGGATGAGCAGGGCGGGCAGTGAGCGCGCACCTGCATTCTGCGCACTCAGTCGATTCGTTCCCTGCATCTGCGTGCTTGGACTCTGTGTGCTTAGATTCTGCACGGCGCTGGTCGGGTAGCCATTGGGACTACCGGTGTTGCTGGCGGGATTTCTGGTGGGGTTCATGGCTCTAGGAGAGCATTGCGCCCATCCTAAATTTTTAAGAGAATGAGCGTTCTGTGGATAACTCCTCGCGCACCCCGAAATATCCACGATGCACGCGCCCCAAACGAACAAAACGCACGCATCCGGCGCTTTTATGACAAACCGCGGCGCGTTCTGCCCTCTCGCACCCACAGTACTTTTCGCACGTATCCCGTGCCCGCTCATCCGCAAACCGCGCGCCTTCGCACCCGGTCACCGATAATGGAAGAATGTACGTTCTGCTCAGTCCTGCCACCGGCGCGGGTATTACCGCCCAGACCGGCACCCCCGCGCACCCGGTCACGTCGGCTATTGCTGCGGGTGCGTCCCCGCGCGGTGCTCAGCCGGTGACTTCGTGGGGTGCTTTTCATTTTTCGGCGCCGACCGCTGAGCAGTTGCAGGACCCGACCTTTATTCCGCGGATTACGCGGGCGGACCGGGTGGGTGCGGTGAATCTTCCGGCGTATGTGCGAGAGGTGGAGCGGCAGGCGGCAGATTCGACGCAGGGGCGTTTTCCGCGCTGGATTTGGGCTGATACCCGCCACGTTGACCCGCTGCTTCTGCGCCGCGGGGTGCGGGTTCATCTGTGCCATAATTTGCGTCTGGTGCAGCGGATTTTGGTGACTGCGGCTACGCATCCGAGTGGTTTTGTGGAGTACAGCCCGGCGCTGGATCTGTCTGATGTGCGTGAGGCGGTGGAGCCTCAGGGGTATCTGCCGGTGGCGCGGCAGATTCAGGGTCAGGAGGAGCTGTTCGGCGCCGATTTCTTGAGCGTACCCGCTACCTCTTCCGCCGCACCCGCCGGCTCCCCCGCGGATCCCTCCCCCGAGTTCCTTGAGGCGGCACCCCATGAGCCTTTCACGCCGCAGTTGGCGGCGGGCCCGGTGACTCTGCTGCCGGAGCATCCGGTGGTGCGTGTGCTGATGCGTGAGTGGCTGGCGCAGGCGCGCGCTATCGGTGCGTCGAGGCACCCGGAGCGGCTACGTCTTTTGGCGGCGGCTGAGTCTGCCGGCGCGTTGGTGGCGGCTGAGATTGGCTATTACGGCATCCCGTTTAATGTGCAGGCGCATCATGAGCATCTGTACGAGTTGTTGGGCCCGCGCCCGGTGCCGGGTGAGCGTCCGCAGAAGATGCAGGAGTTGGCGGAGCAGATTCAGCGTATGCTGTTTATGCCGTCGTTGAACCCGGATTCGCCGCAGGATCTTTTGCGTGCGCTGCAGTCTGCGGGGGTTTCGGTGAAGTCTACTCGCTCGTGGGAGTTGAAGAGTTGGGCGGATGCGATTCCGGCTCAGCGGGATAAGCGTTGGGCGCTGATTGACCCGATTCTGCGGTATAAGAAGCTGTACCGTATTTGGACTGCTAACGGCTGGACCTGGGCTGATACTTGGGTTTCTGAGGGTGCGTTCCGCCCGCATCTTGAGGTGGGTGGTGCCGCGACCGGGCGCTGGGGCGCTTCCGGCGGTGGTGCACTGCAGCTTCCTGCGGAGATTCGTCAGGCGGTGCAGGCGCCGGAGGGTCAGGTGCTGACGGTGACGGACGGCTCGCAGATTGAGCCGCGTATTCTGGCGGCGTTGAGCCGTGATGAGGCGCTCGCTTCGGCAGGTCGTGGTGCTGACCTGTATGCGGGTATTGCCGAGCTGGCGCGCCTGAAGGGTGTGGGTTTGACGGAGCGTTCCCACGCGAAGGTGGGCATGCTGGCGATTATGTATGGCGGTCGCAGCGGTGAGATTGGTGCCCTGTTGCCGCATGTGGCGGCGCTTTTTCCGCAGGCGATGGAGTTTACGGAGCGTGCGGCTCGTATTGGTGAGTCGGGCGGGCAGGTGACGACTTTTTTGGGTCGTACGTCCCCGCCGGTGGATGAGCGTTTCCGTGAGATTGTGGCTGATCGGTCTTCGCCGGCGGCTGAGTCGCGTGCAGTGTCGACTGCGCGTGCGCACGGGCGTATGACCCGCAATTTTATTGTGCAGGGTACCGCAGCTGAGTGGGCTCTGTGCTGGATGGGCGCGGTGCGTTCTCGTCTGTTGTCGGAGCGAATTTTTGGTATGCCGATGCGCACCCGCATTGTGTATTTTTTGCACGATGAGCTTCTGCTGTGCGGTCCCGAGCTGGAGGCCGATCGCGTGGAGCGTATTGTGCGTGAGGGCGCGGCGGAGGCGGCGCGTCTGCTCTTCGGTCGGGTGCCGGTTGATTTTCCGGTGTCGGTGGCGCGGGTGCGCAACTACGCGGACGGCAAATAATCAGCGGTAAATAATCAGCCGCACATAAGCGGCACCGTACAAGGGTGAAAATAGGGGCGGCAGGTAGCTTCATTCAAGCTATCTGCCGCCCCTATTTGCGCACTATTCTGCACCCTATATCCGCTGGTCAGGCGCTTATTCCAGTCGGTTTTTATTCCTCGTAGTTATTCCTCGTAGCCGGGTGCCGGACGCATCTTTTTTGTATCCCAGGGCACGGTCCAGCCGAGCGAGTCGAAGATCCGGTCCAGTAGAATCGCGGTGAATCCCCACACGGTGAATTCTTCGCCGCCGGGCATGCGCACCTCGAAGGCGGGGGTGCGGTGTGAAGTGCGGCCGTGTTTGACGTAGGCGGTGTGCCGGTTGGCAGGGTTGAGCAGGTCACGCACGGGCACGCGGGCGATGAGCGCGGACTCGTTGTGGTCGACGACTTCGACGGGCACGGGGCTGTTCCACCAGGCAAGCACGGGGGTGACCATGAAGTTGCTGATGGGTAGCGGCAGGGTGTGCAGCTGGCCGAGGATCTGCACGCCGGCGGGGTCTAGCCCAGTTTCTTCGACTGCCTCGCGCAGGGCGGCGATGTGGGCGACGGGTTCGCCGGTGGTTTCGGCGTGCGCGTAGTCTTCAGGGTCGATTTTGCCGCCGGGGAAGGCGGGCTGACCGGCGTGTGAGCGCAGGGTTGCGGCACGCACGAGGAGCAGTACATCCAGGTCGGCGCTGACGTTCTCGGGGCAGCCTTCAAATTCGCCGGTGGAGGGCGAGTTGTCGAGCACGCCGAAGAGAATCAGCACGGCGGCTTCTTTGTTCAACGGGCTGGCGGGCGCGCTGCGCAGCAGGGCTTGGACGTCGAATTCCACGCCACCCTCTGCGAGAGCCGCCAGTGCCTGCTGGGCGGGGTGCTGTGCCTCCTGCCCCGCCTGTTCGGGTTGTACCGACTGCTCGGGTGCGCTCATCTGTGTACCTCTCTTCTGTGCGGCTGCATTCCGGTTTGGTTCAGTCGCCGTTAGGCGCTGAGCGGGTAGCCTTCTGCCATGAGTTCGCGGCGGGTTGCGCCCTGCAGGAATCGCAGGTGCAGGTCTTCTCGACCGGGTGCCATTTCGTATTTCATGAGTTTACGTGCTGCTTGTTCGTTCGTCTCCCCGGTTCCATAGGACGGGCAGAGGTCGGCGACGGGGCATACGCCGCAGGCGGGCTTTTTGGCGTGGCAGATGCGGCGGCCGTGGTAGACCAAGCGGTGTGAGAAGAGCGTCCAGTCTTTGCGGTCGATGAGTTCGGCGACGTCTTTTTCGACTGCTTCGGGGGCGTCTGCGGTGGTGAACCCCATGCGGCGGGCGAGGCGGCCGAAGTGGGTGTCTACGGTCAGTCCGGGCACGTCGAAGGCGTTTCCGAGGACGACGTTCGCGGTTTTGCGGCCGACTCCAGCGAGTTCTACGAGCTCTTCGAGGGTTGAGGGAACCTGCCCGTTGTGGCGTTCTACAAGCTGCTGGGAGAGGGTGATGATGGAGCGTGCCTTGGCGCGGTAGAAGCCGAGGGACTGAATATAGGGTTCGACCTCTTCGGTGCGTGCGGAGGCGAGTGCGGCGGCATCCGGATAGCGTGCGAAGAGAGCACCGGTGACGGAGTTGACGCGCACGTCGGTGGTTTGTGCCGAGAGCACGGTGGCGATGAGCAGCTCGAAGGGGTTGTCGAAGTCGAGTTCTGCGACGGCGTAGGGGTAGGTTTCGCCGAGGATGCGGTTGATTTTGCGGGCGCGGCGCACGGTGGCGAGGTGGCTTTCGGGTGCGCGTGCGTTGAGGCGGCGGGCGGCGGCTGCGGCTTTGAATTCGGGAACGAATCGGATCTGCAGGAGCGATTCGGTGTTCTGTGCCGCAGCGTTGCGTGCTGCGGTGTTCTGTGCGTCTGCTGTGGGCTGGGTGGCGTTCTCGGTCATAGCGCGAGGGTACCGGGCATGGGCATGTGGGCGGTAGCGAGGTTCACCGTACTTGGCTCGCTCCCCCATCATTTTCTGTGTCCCATCTTTTTTTGGGCAGTTCGCGCCGGCTAGCACTTGGCGGGCACTCACTGTGCCACACTGGTTTTATGTCAGATACGATTTTTGTGCTTAACGGACCGAATTTGAACCTGCTTGGGCAGCGCCGCCCCGAGGTGTACGGCTACACCACTCTGCACGATATTGAGCGTATGGTGCGTGAGCACGCGGCGGATCATGGTTTTGATGTTGAGTTTATGCAGTCGAATCATGAGGGTACGCTGGTGGATGAGATTCAGCGTGCTCGTACTCGTGGCGCGGCGATTATTATCAACCCGGCGGCGTACACGCACACTTCGGTGGCACTGCACGATGCGCTGGAGGCGGCTGAGATTCCGGTGGTTGAGGTGCATCTGTCGAATGTGCATCGTCGTGAGCAGTTCCGTCATCATTCGTTTGTGTCGCCGCAGGCTACCGCGGTGATTGCCGGTGCGGGTGCGTACGGCTATGTCATGGCGGTTGATTTCCTGGCACAGCATCTTGCGGAATAAATAACAGTGCAGCATTTGGCGGAATAGCCCAGCGCTTCGCGGAATAACAGCGCGCCGCCTCCTTTCGTTAAATAGTTCAGGCTCCCGTTCCTCGTGTGAGGGCGGGAGCCTGAACTTTTATCGCTATCTAGCAACTAGTTACTTGCGGCAGGTGCCGGTGGAGACTGCGGCGGTGTTGTCGCCGCCTTCGGCCAGTGCCTGCTTGAGGGTGCTTGCGGTGATGGCGTAGCCGGTCTGGCCGGTGGTTGCCCTACCGAAGATCACGCCGACCACGTTGCCGTTTTCATCGAGGACGGGGCCGCCGGAGTTGCCGTGCTGCACGTCGGCTGCCAGCTGGTAGACCTGGCGCATGGCGTTAGCGCGGCCGGTGTCGGCGTCGATGGTCTGGGTGTTGCCAATGCCCTGCACAGTGGCGGGCAGTGCCTTGAACGGGCCGCCCTTGGGGTAGCCCATGAAGGTTACGAGGCTGCCTGCGGTGGCGTTGGTGCCGATGGTCAGCGGTTCGAGCGGTAGCTTGGGAACGCTGATGAAGGCGATGTCCTGTTCGGTGTCCATGTAGACGACGGTGCCGGGCCAGGTGCGGCCGCGGGAGTCCTGCACGACCGGGGAGGTCACGCCGGCGACCACGTGGGCGTTGGTGACGACCAGGCCGTTGTCCGCCACGAAGCCGGAGCCGGTGGAGGTGTAGCCGCACTGCTCGGCGGCGCCCAGGATCTCAACCACGGAGGCGGCCGCCCGGTTCAGTGCCGCAGATTCTACGGTCTCGGTGGGGGCGCTGGTTTCGGGGGCGATGAGCTGACTGACTTCGGGAATGGTTCCGAAGGCGAGCACGTCATTGCGTACCGTGTTGATGCGGTCCTTGACGACCTCGGGGGTGGAGGCGACCATCCAGGAGAGGGTCTTGGAGTCGCTGAGCGCAGTGTTGAGCTGCGGGATGGGTACGGTGCGCATGGAGATGGTCAGCACGACCATGACCAGGGCACAGGCGGCGAGATTCAGCACGCCGCCGAAGAAGCGTTCAATGCCCTTGAGCGGGGTGATGTCAGTGACGCGGCGGATGGTGCGCCCGGCAAGGATACCGAGCCACTGTCCGATGGTCAGGCAGATGACGAGCACGCCGACGGCGGTAATGAGGCTCCACTGTGATCCCACGGATGCCACGGCAAGGGGCACGAGCCAGGCTGCGGCGCAGACGCCCAGACCCAGGCCGAGGAAGGTTCCGAGGGTAGTGAAGAATCCGCTACGGACTCCGGCGAGGAAGTAGAGCAGCAGAATGATGGGGATAGCAATATCAAGCAGGTTGATGCCAGTCGTCACGACTAATTGCCTCCTTGGTGGGTAGAAGTGGTCACAGTGTGCCCATTGTGGTTGGTGCGGGCTGTGCCCGGTGAGTGTGGCGGCGCGTTAACACCCAGTGGTGGGTGCGGCGGGCTTGTGTTCCCGGGGTTTTTGGGACCGGGGTTCTGCCTCGTCGCATCGTACCGCGTGTGGAGGCGGTGCGCCTCCTGGTCATGAGGGTGTCTGCGTGCTTGGTACCGAAAAAAGTACACACCTGAATGCCTGATATTAGGTGCTGAACCTGTGGGTAAGCTTTGAATTTTCTCGGAAGAAATAACTTTTGCTGTAAAGCTCGCCCTATCGGAATGCACAAACAGCTTTTTTAGGGTACGCTCATATCAGTTGAATATGTCACACTAGCTTGAGCCTTCTCACATTTCAGATGTTGAGACGCATGACACCGGTTCGGGCTCACTCACTGAACATTTACGAGTTTCGGCTCATCACCTCATATCTAGGAGAACTTTATGGATCTCGAGATCCTCCGTCGTACCCCTCTCTTTGCTAACCTCGACGACGCAGCTTTCGCTCTGCTGACCGATGACATTCAGGAGATTGACCTCTCCCGCAACGCCGTCCTTTTCTACGAGGGTGACCAGGACGACCAGCTCTTCGCTGTGCTCTCCGGTAAGGTCAAGCTGGGCCGCACCGCCGCTGACGGCCGCGAGAACATGGTCGCGATTATGGGTCCCGGTGATGTTTTCGGCGAGATGGCCCTCTTCGACCCCTCGCCCCGTTCGACCAACGCTGTCGCTGTTTCTGAGACCCGCTTGGCTGCCATCAAGCACGAATCCTTCAAGCGCGCGCAGCAGCTGGATCCCTCGATTTCCGATCAGGTAATTAAGACTCTGGCTCGCCGCCTGCGCCACGCTAACGAGGCATTGGCTGACCTGGTCTTCTCCGACGTTCCCGGCCGCCTCGCTAAGGCGCTGCTGGACCTGGCTGACCGTTTCGGCCGCCCCGCAACCGACGGTGTGCTCGTTGCTCACGAGCTGACTCAGGAAGAGCTGGCACAGCTGGTTGGCGCATCCCGCGAGACCGTGAACAAGGCTCTTGCCGAGTTCGTTTCTCGCGGCTGGATCCGCCTAGAGGCACGCGCAGTTGTCATTCTGGACCTGCCCCGCCTGCGCCAGCGTTCCCGCTAAGGTCTCTTTGAGTTAGGGCATTCTAGGACGCCCTCGTTGAAAGACGCACAGCTTAAATAAATCAGGAGCCGTTTCCCTCTGCATGGGGAAACGGCTCCTGATTTATTTAACGCTTCATCGTACGAGCGAGCGGATGCACTACCCTCTTAGAGCACGCCCGTTGCGCCGGTGTACATGGAACCGGTGGTAGCCGGAACCACCTCGGTGAAGGAGAGCATGCACGCACCGTTGTGGGTGACGAGCACGGGCTTCTTCACCTCAATATTGCGGCGCTTGGACAGCCAGGCCACGGAAGTCTGGGCCTTTGCCAGGGATTCGAGCATGCACATCACGCCGGGGGTAATGAGCTGGTCGAGGGTACGGCCCACCGTGTTGGGCTGGCCGATGCGGTCACCCAGTTCGCTGGTGTCCTTGGCTTCGAGCAGTTCACGCACGTTCAACCAGTCACCCCACACGCCCTTACCGAGCAGTAGCTTCGGGTCCTGGCCGACGGGCAACGCCGTGGTGAAGTAGGCGATATCGTAGCGCTTGAGGAAGAAGTCCGGGGACTGCCAACGCGCGACCGGGCGCAACAGGTCGGCGCGCACGCTCAGACCGCTGGAGGTCAAGAAGTTAGAGAAGCTCTTGTCCTGCTCGGCAACCGCTTCACGCCACGCCATGAGCTCAGGGGTGCTGGAGCGCTCCACGACGTCCTGTTCGTCCTCACCAGCGAGCAGAATGCCGGTCTCTTCAAAGGATTCACGCACGGCAGCCATGACGCTGCGGCGTGCCTGAGCAATATCGGAGAAGTGGAATTGATCCTGCCAATAGTCGGCACCGGGGCCCACCCAGGAGGCGGACTCATCGTCACCGGGAAGAGCCGTACCGCCGGGGAAAGCCACCACGCCCAGCGGGGAGGTGCCGGGACGGTAGGTCAGAATCGTTTCGAGGCCGTTGTCGCCATCGCGCACAAAAATAACGGATGCCGCCTGGCGCATCGTACAGCCGACGGAGCATTCGCTACCGCCTGCACGCCAGCTTTCGGCGGCGGTGCGCATGAACTCGGGAATCGTGTAGAGACGCTGAATGGAGGCGGTGCGCGGACCTGACTGACGGCCGGTGAACACGCGGGGGCGTTCCACGCCCTCAGCCGGGGTGGGAGTGCCGAAGCGGCGTTCCTGCACCGGCAGGGGTAGAGTCTTGATGTTTTGGGCGGTGCCGTTGTCCTGTACGGATTCGGTGTGTGCAGTCTTCTCAGGAGCGTCCTGCGCTGCCCGCTGAGCTTGGGCAGCACGAATAGCAGACAGCGGCAGAGCGCCGGTGTACAGCTTAGACATACTCAACGATGATCTCGACCTCTACGGGCGAATCGAGGGGAAGGACGGGAACACCGACAGCAGAGCGGGCGTGCTGGCCTGCCTCGCCGAAGATTTCGCCGAGCAGTTCGGAGGCGCCGTTAATGACGGCGGGCTGAGCGGTGAAGTTCACCTCGGATGCTACGAAGCCGACAACCTTCACGACGCGCTGCACGCGGTCCAGGTCGCCAATAACGGACTTGACTGCTGCCAGGGCGTTGAGCAGGCTGATACCCGCGTACTTCTTAGCGTCCTCGGGGGTCACGAAGCCTTCAGCGCCGGAGTCGGAAACTTTACCGGTTTCGGGCAGGGCGCCGTCAACGAAGGGCAGCTGACCGGAGGTGTACACGTAGGAGCCGGAAGTAACAGCCGGAACGTAGGCTGCAACGGGGGCGGGTGCTACGGGCAGTTCGTAACCGAGTTCGCGGATACGTGCTTCAATACGGGGTTCAGTCATGATTACTCCAGAAGGTTGGCGGGTGCTGGCACC
Organism: Rothia sp. HMSC069C03; assembly: GCF_001811075.1. Classification (NCBI taxonomy): domain Bacteria; kingdom Bacillati; phylum Actinomycetota; class Actinomycetes; order Micrococcales; family Micrococcaceae; genus Rothia; species Rothia sp. HMSC069C03. Next base: position 39,887 of record NZ_KZ627137.1, on the reverse strand, counting down.
CAAACGGTGATAGGGGAAACGCCGTAAACCTAAACGCTGCTGATATTCAGACAGCTGTTAAACGTTTAACCGGCGGTCTGCCTCAAATATTCCCACCCTCCCCTATGAGTTAAGGGAAAGTGGGGTTGAGGTGACCGCCGGGTACGCTGCTCTTAGTCAGCCTTCTCGCGCTTAAAGTAGGCGATGGGGTTGCCCTGAGTCGGAGCGACCATGTTCGACGCGGGGGTTGCACCAGCAGGTGCGGATGCGCCGGGCAGAACAGTTACGAGCTCCCAGCCGTCTTCACCCCAGTTATCGAGGATTGCCTTGGTCGTGTGAATCATTAGCGGTACAGTTGCGTATTCCCATTTCTTCATACCCTCTAGACTATCGCCCGGTATTCAATAAGTAAAAGGGATTCACTATGGTTTCGGTCAATGTCCGGCGCTTTTGGGGGCTTTATTCTCAGGGCTGAGGCGCCCGCGTCCCTGTGGGTGGCGAGACGGGCTTTCTCTCACAGCTTCATGGGATAAACTGAATGAATGGCTTCATCTAAGAAAACCCGTGCGCGTCGCCGTCCGGGAGATTTTTTGCAGTTCCTCGCGTTCAGCGTGATTGCCGGTTTCCTCGCGGCAATTATTGTCGTACCCCCGGCAGTGAGTGCCGGTATGGTCGCGAACGCGTCGATGTCATGGTTCCAGGACCTTCCTGACGACATTGCCGATGGCATCTCCTCCCGTCCTTCTACTATTTACGCTGCTGACGGCAAGACCGAAATCGCGACCTTCTTCGAAGAGAACCGTGAACCGGTCAAGCTGGATCAGATTTCTCAGCACATGAAGGACGCTATCGTCTCGGTGGAGGACCGTGACTTCTACAACCACGGTGCTGTCTCCGCTATCGGTATCGGTCGTGCGTTCCTGAACAACATCATTAACTCCAACAGCGGCCGCCGCCAGGGTGCATCCACCCTGACCCAGCAGTACGTCAACAACCTCATTGTTGACTCCGCTGTGGCTCGTGGCGAGGACGCTACCGCAACCCTGAACGGTAACAAGACTTACGCTGCAAAGATTCGCGAAATGAAGCTTGCGATTTCTATGGAGCAGAACAAGTCCAAGGACGAAATCCTCGAAGGCTACCTGAACATCGTGAACCTGGGTGGTTCGAACTACGGTGTTGAGGCTGCTGCACAGTACTACTGGGGTATTTCCGCTAAGGACCTGAACGTGGCGCAGTCCGCGCTTCTTGCCGGTCTGGTGCAGGCACCGAACGTGTACGATCCGACTGTGAACCCCGAGCTCGCCCGTGAACGCCGCGACATCGTTCTGGGCACTATGCTCCGCGACGGCAAGATTTCCGACAAGGAATACAGCGACGCCATCGCCAGCGACATTAAGCTCAACGTCCACACCAAGTCCCAGGGTTGCTCCCTGGCAGGCGACAAGGCGTTCTTCTGCCGTTATGTGGTCAACTACCTGCTGCAGGATGAGTCCCTCGGCGCAACCGCTGAGCTGCGTAACACCGCCATCAAGCGTGGCGGCCTGAAGGTGATCACCACCCTGAACCCCGAGGCTCAGACCGCGGCAAAGCAGGCTGTGGACTCCACCCAGCCGGCAGCAACCAACTGGAACGACGTGAACTCCGCGCTGACCAGTGTTGAGCCCGGCACCGGCCGCGTCATCGCGATGGCACAGAACACCGAGCTCGGTAGCCCCGCAGACGCAAACGACCACTCCAAGACCGAGTACAACTACAACGTTGATAGCGCCTACGGTGGTACCCGCGGCTTCCAGCCCGGTTCGACGTTCAAACCGATTATTCTGGCACAGTGGCTCATCAGCGGCCGCGGCGCTAACGCTACCGTGAACGGTACCCAGCTGTTCTGGCCCACCAGCTTCGGTTGGAACGCCAAGTGCTACGACGGCGGTAAGTACTACTACACCGGTCAGCCGAACGGCTGGTCCTACAAGAACGCAGTCAACGGCGGTCTGACCTACGGTACCGCTGCGTACGGTATTCGCCAGTCGTTGAACTCGTACCTGTACGGCATGCTCTCCCAGATTGACCTGTGCGATGTGCACGACCTGTCTGTCAAGATGCACGCCCTGGACGGTACCGGCGAACCGCTGCACAGCATCCCCGATCTGGGTACCAACATTGGTGGTACCAAGTACGGTATCTCCCCGCTGACCAGCGCGTCCATGTACGCTATCTTCGCTTCTGAGGGTAAGTACTGCACCCCGCGCCCCATTGAGAAGATCACCAAGACCAACGGTGAAACCATGAAGGAATACCAGAACCAGTGCGAGCAGGTCCTGGATCCGGACATCGCGAACGGTGTCAGCTGGGTTCTGAAGGGCGTTATCCAGCCTGGCGGTTCCGCTTCTCAGCGCGGTATTGGTCTGCCGAACGGTTCGGCTGCGAAGACCGGTACGAACGATAACTCCTCCCAGACCTGGCAGGTTGGCTACACTCGTGGCCTGTCTACCGCGTCTTGGGTTGGTTCTAACAACCTCGGCTTCCGCTCCCTGAACGGTGTGGGCATTAACGGTCGAGTCCTCGAGTATGTCGATGGTGCAACCTACGCGGGTGCACAGTGGCAGTCGTTCATGAAGACGATAGCTCCGAAGTACAACACGAAGGACTTCACCACCCCCAGCGATAAGATTCTGTCGTACAGCTAGAATCACAGCTCATCAGCTGAAGCCTGAAAGGCGATTGATAATGTGTGAAAACGCAGTCAACGCCCGCGTCCCCGTGGCGGTCCCCGGCGCACGCGGCTCCTCCCCGCTCCTGAAGAAGGTAGCGGGGGCGGTAGCCGCCACTGCAGCCTTGGGGGCCGCCACGGCGGCGTATGGGCACTTTATTGAGCTGAACAATTTTCAGCTCCGCGCCGAGTCCCTGCCGGTGTTGCCCGCCGGTAGCCCTGACTTTAGGATTCTGCATATTTCGGATATGCACATGATTCCGGGCCAGCAGAAGAAGATTGACTTCATGCACTCGCTGGCTGCACTGGAGCCAGATTTGGTGATGAATACGGGCGATAACCTTTCCCACGTGGACGGTATGGGCCCGCTACTGGAGGCGCTCAACCCGCTCATGGACTTCCCCGGCGTATTTGTGCCCGGCTCGAATTGCTATTTCGCGCCAGTGTTCAAGAACCCGGCACGTTACCTGTGGCAGCCGCGCACCCCGCAGATGATTGAGGAAGGCTCGCGTGTAGCCCTGCCCATTGAGCGGATGCACGACGCCTTCGAGTCGCGCGGCTGGACGGGCCTGATTAACCGCTACGACACACTGAACCTCAAGGGTCTGCGCCTGGAGTTCTCCGGCGTGGATGACCCGCACCTGCGTTACGATGAGCACCCCGGATTCGCCCCCGGCGCTTTCGATGAGGGGCACGAGCCGAGCGTCCGTATCGGCGTGGCGCACGCCCCCTATATGCGTACCCTGTACCGCTTTGTGCAGGACGGTGCGCAGGCTATTTTTGCCGGTCATACGCACGGCGGTCAGGTCTGCCTACCCGGCGGTCACGCCCTGGTCAGCAACTGCGATTTGCCGCCTTCGCGTGCGAAGGGTGTGAGTGAGCAATCCGGTGTTCCGGTTCAGGTTTCTGCCGGTTTGGGTACCTCTCGTTTTGCGCCGGTGCGTCTGTTCTGCCCGCCGGAGGCAATCTTGGTGACCCTCACGGCTCGCGACAAGGAGCAGCCTACCGCCGCCGCTTCGGCAGGTGGTCGCAGCTAATGTCTGAAGCATCTACAGCACACACGACTAAGCGGCGCCGCAACCCCTTCCTGGAGACCGCGAGCGAACCGACCCCCGACCCGATCGACTACGCGCACGATCAGCGTGCCCCGCGCACACTCGCCGCGTATGCGCGTCCGATTCGTGCACGGTGGGGGTTTGGCCTGCTGGTAGCGTTCGGTGCCGGTGCCCTTGAGATTGCTATTCCGCAGATGTTGCAGATTATTGTGGATCATCTCTCGCAGAGCACCACCGAGAGCGCCATTTGGATTGCCGGCGGCCTGGTGCTTCTGCTGGGTATTGCGCACGCCTCCTTCATGTATTGGAGGCGCTGGCTGATTGTGGACCCGACCTCCACAATTGAGCTGTCCATGCGCATGAACTTCTTTGACCGCCTGCTCAGCGCCCCGCTTTCTCTGCTGGATCGTTGGCCCTCCGGTCAGTTGCTGACCCGCTCCATGAGCGATTTGGGTACGATTCGCCGTTGGCTGTCCTTCGGTATTGTTCAGATGCTGACTGTTGTGGTGATGTTCCTGGTCGGTGGCTTCTTCATGCTGCGTTCTTCGCCGTCCCTGGCGCTGGTGTTCGTGGTGACCGTGCCGATTCTGGTGCTGTCGCTGGTGAACTTCACCCGCAAGTACTACCGCGCCTCGCATGAGATTCAGCAGATGACGGGCGATCTGTCCACCCGTATTGAGGAGTCGGTGCGCGGCATCCGCGTGATTAAGGCGCTGGGCCGCTCCCCCGAGCAGATTCAGGAATATTCCGAGTCGGTGGACGCCCTGCAGGTGCGCGAGTACGGCAGGTCGATGCTGGTGGCTCGTGTTGCCCTGTACCAGGGCCTGATTGTGGGTGTCTCCACGGCGGTAGCGCTGGCTGTGGGCGCTTCGCAGGTTGCGGCGGGCACCTTGAGTCTGGGCGCTATGACCGCTTACTTTGCGGTGCAGACGACCGTGCTCAGCCACGTGACGCGCTCGACCGCGCTGATGTCTGCCTATTTGAGCTATAAGGTGGCGTTGGAACGCCACAACGAGGTCATGGACGAGCCCGGCTTTGAGGCGGTGCCGCTGGTTCGTGGCTCCGCGGCTATGTCTGCGCCCGAGCATCCGCAGGGTGCTTCTGATTCGTCAACAGTAACTGGAGTGTCTGCCGAGGGCGGCTCCGGGAAGGAAACTATGCAGTACCCCAGCGGTGGCGCAGTATCTGTCACTTTCGATCACGTCCAGTTCAGCTACGACGCTGCCAAGGCGCCGGCTGAGGCTACCGCTGAGGCGAATTCTGAAGTTGCTTCTGAGACGAAGGCACCCGAGGTTTCCGTGCTGAAGGACGTAAACTTCAAGGTCTTCCCGGGTGAGATTCTGGCACTGGTGGGTGCAACCGGTAGCGGCAAGTCGACCGTGCTGTCGCTGGTTCCGCGTTTCTACGAGCCGACCTCCGGCTCCCTGCGTTTTGGCACCCGAGATACCGCCGACATGTCCATTGAGGAGGTGCGCACCCAGACCGCGTTCGTCTTTGAGGAGGCGGTGCTTTTCTCCGGCACGGTTCGCGAGAACGTGCTGATGGGCGTTGCTGAGCAGTACGAGCGCGGCACCGAGGATGAGGACTACCCTGCCGCAGAAGAGCTGGAGGCGACCCTCCAGACCGCGTTGCAGCTGGCTGCGTGCGATTTCGTGGCGGAGCTTCCGCAGGGTCTGGATACCGTCATTGGTGAGGAGGGTCTGAGCCTTTCGGGTGGTCAGCGTCAGCGTCTGTCGTTGGCGCGCGCTTTGGCGAAGCGCCCCTCCGTGCTGCTGCTGGATGACCCGTTCTCGGCGCTGGATGTGAACACCGAGGAGCGTATTATTACCGGTCTGCGTGAAGGCTTGGAGGGCCTGGGCGGCGCTACGACCCTGTTGACGGCGCACCGCCCCTCCACGGTGGCTCTGGCGGACCGTGTGCTGCTGATGGTTGATGGTGCTGTGGTCGCCGAGGGCACTCACGCTGAGCTGATGGACTCTTCGGAGCAGTACCGTCAGCTGATGACGATGGAGGAGGGCTAATGGCCCATCATCGTCCGGCGGAGCCGCGGGAGCAGATGAGCCCGCAAGAGCGCGCGGAGACCCGTGAACGCTCGATGGCTCTGCTGCGCCAGATGTTGCGCCCGCACCGTGGGGCGTTGGCTCTGTCGATTATTTCGGTGCTTTTGGTGTCGGGTTCCTCAGCGGTTGCGCCGATTCTGATTGCCCGCGTCCTGGATAGTTCCATTGAGCCGCTCAGGCAGGGTGATGCCTCTCCCCTGTTGACCCTGCTGGTGTTCTTTGTGGTGGCTACCGCGGTGACCGCGATCTTCTCATGGGTCAACGTGGCGTACACGGTGCGCGTGTCGCTGGGCGTGGTGGTGTACCTGCGTAAGCGGGTGTTCCGTCACGCGCAGTCGCTGAGCGTGTCGTTCCATGAGCGGTACACCTCGGGCAAGGTCATTTCGCGTCTGACTAGCGATATTGATACGGTCCGCAGCTTCTTGGACAGCGGCATCAGCCAGTTGGCGATTACTTTGCTGTCCATGGTGATTTCTGCGGTCGCTATTTTCCTTCTGGATTGGCGTATTGGCCTGTTCATGCTGGTCATGGGCGTGCCGATTTACTTCTTGACGCGCTGGTTCCAGAAGACGGCGGTGCCGGTTTTCCGTACGATGCGTACCGAGTCTGCGCATTTGACGAGCCGTTTTGTGGAGACTTTTACGGGTATCCGCGCGGTGAAGGCGTTTGGTGCGGAGGCGCAGATGCGTTCTGAGTACGCTCAGGCGTCGGAGCGTTACCGCCTTGCGGTGATGGATTCCATTAAGATTTTCGGCATCTATTCGCCCGTGCTGATGCTTTTGGGCAATGTGTTTATTGCCGGTGCGCTGGTGCTGGGTGGTTATGCGGTGCTGGGCGGCACCATGCAGATCGGTACCCTGCTGGCGCTGGTGATTTACGCGAACCGTGTGTTTGAGCCGGTCATGCAGCTCTCTGAGTTCTACAACATGTTCCAGTCGGCGATGTCAGCGCTGGAGAAGCTGTCGTCGTTCTTGGCTGAGGAGCCGGAGGTTGCTGAGCCGGAGCATCCGCATGAGCGGGCTGTAGAGTCTGTAGCTGAATCTGCTACTGGCGTTACTGAGGGCGCGTCCGGCACGGTTCAGGGCGCTCTGGTGGAGCTGGATTCGGCGGTCTTTGGGTACACCTCGGATCGTCACGCGCTGAAGGAGACGAGCCTGCGCATTGAGCCGGGTACGACCGTGGCGCTGGTGGGTGCTACGGGTGCCGGTAAGTCGACGATCGCTAAGCTGGTGGCTCGTTTCTACGATGTTTCAGCCGGTCAGGTGCGTATTGACGGCGTGGATGTTCGCCAGCTGGCAGATGCTCAGCTGCGCCGTGAGGTGCTCATGCTGACCCAGGAGGTGTTCCTGTTCTCCGCGTCGATTCTGGAGAATATCCGCATGGGTAACCCACAGGCGTCCGATGAGCAGGTGAAGGCTGCCGCGAAGGCGGTGGGTGCTGACGCGTTCATTGAGCGTCTGCGTGACGGCTACGAGTCACAGCTGGGCCGTGGCGGTATTACCCTGTCGGCGGGTCAGCGTCAGCTGGTGTCCTTTGCTCGTGTGTTCTTGGCGAATCCGCGGGTGCTAATTCTGGATGAGGCGACGGCTTCGCTGGACATTCCGAGTGAGCGTGCGGTGCAGGCGGCGCTGCGAACTATTTTGGCGGGGCGTACGGCGCTGGTGATTGCGCATCGCCTCTCGACGGTTCTGGGTGCTGATCGTGTGCTGGTGATTCATGAGGGCTCCGTAATGGAGGATGGCTCCCCGCAGCAACTGATTGCCTCCGGCGGTCGTTTTGCGGCGATGTACGCCTCCTGGGATGAGCTGAATCAGGTTCAGGAGGCTGAAGCCTAGGAACTTTATTTACCCCTCCCCGACCGGTGGCGTGCCACTGTGTTGCGTTCTGATTTTTTTTGGGTTATCCTAGGTGAGTTGCCTACGGTATTCGCTGATAGGTCAACATCGGGATGTGGCGCAGCTTGGTAGCGCGCGTCGTTCGGGACGACGAGGTCGCAGGTTCAAATCCTGTCATCCCGACAGTTAGCCCCGGTCCGCTGGACCGGGGCTTTGTCGTATCCGCAGTATTTCTGTTACAGACTCCTAGGCAGACTCCGGCGCAGATTCTGCTGCAGATATTGAGTATATAGAGGCGCCCCCCTACCCGCGCAGGAACGCGGGCGAGGGGGTCGCTTTCGTATTGAGTTCAGGTTCGGTTAGCCGCGCCCGGAGATGAGGGCGAGAATCGCCTCCAGGGGGCCGCGTCCGGCAATGGAGCGTGCCATGCGCGACCAGAGGGTGCAGATGCCCAGGGCAATTGCGGAGCCGAGCAGAAGGAAGGCGCTCCAGTACACGGCGGTGCCCCAGCCTCCGGTGGCGATGTAGTGCTCGCCCACGGTGAGAGCCTTGACGGTAGGGCCTGCGTAGATGATGATTCCGCTCAGCACAATGGAGGCGCTCAGAGACATCTGGCCCAGGCGGGCGATCGGGGTGAGCATTCCCGCCTGTGCGGAGAGCAGTCGCGCACATTCTGCCCAGAAGTACAGGGTTGCCGCCAGGTTCAGGGTCAGCAGCACCTGCGGGCTGTTGAGGAAGCCCAGCTCGGTGTAGGGGTTGAAGGTGCGGTAGACGGCGAGCGCTAGCACGGCGAGTACTACGGGGATTGCGAGCTTTGCCTGCAGGTTGTCGTAGAGGCGCACGAGTACGATGCCCAGGCACATGACCCAGATGAGCTGCGCGCTCTGTGCGTGGTTCACGCCGTGGTTTGCCAGGAACGGCAGCTGCACGGCGGTCCACTGGTCGGCCCGAGCGGCTGCGTCCATGAGGAGGGTGTAGGTCCAGGTAATGAAGGGGCTGGTGACCACCGCTAGCACTGCGATTGCCCACAGGGGCAGGTGCACGACGAGCAGGGTGAGCAGGGTCAGTAGCGCCAGGTGCACAAGCATGTCGAAGGGCAGAGAGTATGCGAAGCCCTGCGCCGGTACGGTCACGCCAGCTTGCGGCAGGTAGGTGATGCCCTGCATGAGCGCCACGCCCAGCAGAAGCAGCGCCAGGAATCGCACGATGGTTCCGGCGAAGAGTTGCGGGAAGTTCGCGGTGCGGGCGTACCGCCAGGCGGCTGCGCCCAGGATTGCGGCGAAGAGCGGTTCAGCGGGTACGAGGGTCTGCGGGATCCAGAATTTCCAGGAGACCGGGATTAGCTGCAGCCAGTACCCGAAGGGGATGAGCAGACTGAGCACGGCGAAGGCACGGGCGAGGTCAAGCCCGAGGTCGCGTCGGGTGCCTCCGAGGGAGGCGGCGCGTGCCCCGCTGCTGACGGTGGGGATGGGTTGTGTGCGCCCTGCTGCCATGTCCTCGCTCCTTGTAGTGCCGTGTTTGAGAGTCTGCGCGCCCTACCAGGGGTGTGTGCCCGTGCCAGGGGATGTGCGCTGCCAGGGTATCTGCCGCATCCGGTGGTGTGTGTCGGATGCTCTGGCATAGGTGTTAAGTGTAACGGCTGCTCGGGTGGTGGCGCGGAGGTTTTGCTCTCATGTGGTTTCCTCGTGCGGTTATTTTCGGTGTTCAGGCGCTCGATACGTGCTGTTCAAGTGTTGTTGCACGAGGTTAGGTGTGTACCATTGGTACGTTCTTAAAGGTGGGGCAATCCCGCGGGAGCATGATTTCGCTCCTTTTACTGTCCCAAACGCGCCCCACCTGCACACACCACGTTGAGGTTTTATGTTTTCGACTTTTTCCCCGCTTTTCTTGACGGATTTGGGGGCGTCTGGTGCTCTTCTTGCTTCGGGTACGACTCTGTCGGAAGGGTCGACCCACGATAGCGGCCAGTTTGTGTCCATTTTCTGGATTACGTTGGTTGCGTTGCTGTCGCCGATTCTTTCGCGGCTGACGGGCAAGAAGATCCCTGATGTGGTTTTCCTGCTCATTTTTGGTCTGCTGATTGGCCCGAATATGCTCAACCTTGCCAGCAGTGAGGGCGGTATCCCGCTGCTGAAGGAGCTGGGCTTGGGTATGCTCTTTTTGATTGCGGGCTTTGAGATTAACGTGTCGTCATTGCGTAGCCGTCAGGGTTATAGCGCTATTGCCACGTGGGTGGTGTGCTTTGCTTTGGGTATGGCGGGTGCGGCGGTGATTACGTCGTTCTCGCATGAGCTGAATACGTATATTGCGGTGGGCGTGGCGTTGAGTTCCACGGCGTTGGGTACTCTGTTGCCGATGTTGAAGTCTCACGGTGCTGCCGGTACGCCGGTGGGTAATGCGGTGCTGGTGCACGGTGCCGTGGGTGAGCTTCTGCCGATTTTCGCTATCTCGTTGCTGCTGTCTTCGCGTTCGCCGGGCATGGCGATTGTGGTGTTGCTGGCGTTTATGGTGGTTGCGGTGATTGTGGCGTTGATTCCGCATCGTCTGTTTGCGCATGTGCCGGGTCTGCGTCAGATTATGGCTGCGGAGGCGAATACGACCGGTCAGACGGTTCTGCGTCTTGCGATGTTCCTGCTGGCGACCCTGATTATGTGCACTGCCCTCTTTGATTTGGATGCGGTGCTCGGTGCCTTTGCGGCGGGCTTGATTCTGCGTACTCTGACCCCTCCGGCGGCTTTGCATATGATAACTCGCCGCCTTGAGGTGGTTGGTTTTACGTTCATGATTCCGCTGTTCTTTGTGGTTAGCGGTATGGGCATTGATGTCTCTGCTGTGGTGGCTAAGCCTTTGGGTCTGCTTGCCGTGGTGGTGGGTATTCTGCTGTGCCGCGGCGTTCCGGTTCTTTTGGCGGAGCATTTCTTTGATACCCGTTCGGGGTTGACTACTCGCGCGCAGAAGGCGCAGTTGGCGTTGTATTCGGCTGCGGGTCTGCCGATTATTGTGGCGGTGACGGAGGTTGCGACCAGTTCGGATCTTTTGGAGGAGTCCACGGCGTCGCTGCTGGTTGCCGGCGGCGCGCTGACGGTTCTGCTGTTCCCGCTATGGGCGTTGGGTATTCGTCAGGCGTTTGGTTCTGGCCAGCCGGCGCAACAGGAGCCGAGCCGTAAGGAGCAGATGAATGCGTTGAAGGCTCAGCGTAATGCGCAGGCGAAGCTTGCCACGGGCATGATTCCGGTGGTTCGTTTGAAGTCGCAGGCTGATTCCGAAACCCAGCCTGATTCTGAGTCCCAGCCCGATTCTGAGTCCCCGGCTGATGCTCAGCCCGGCTCTGCCGAGGCTACGGGCGCTTCCGCTGGTTCTAGCGTTGCGTCCCGAGCAGCCTCTCGGGCTGGGGCAAAGAAGCGTAAGGGTTCTGCGGAAAATACGGGTTCTGCAGAAATCTAGCAGCGGCTACGGTACGGTTGCCTTCGGCGTTTCAAGGTCGGTTACAAACCGGTTTGAGTGAGAATCTCGCTTACAGTCGCCGCAACCTTATGTGGGATTGAATTTATAAAACCACACAATACCAGGCAGTTAAAGCCCTGCAAACCAACATGCATCCCACATATAGAATCAAAACCCACCGCATCCCCTCTTGAGGCTGCGGTGGGTTTTTTGCACCCGAAAGACCCTATAAACCACGGAAAGATGAGAATCTTCCTTAAATTCGGATTTTTTATGCAAATATTACAGAAGATGACGTGTCTTAGCTTTCTCGACTGACACTTTGTCCTATAAAATTGAAAGCACACAGGGTATTTCCCTAAAACAAACATAAACCAACATACATACACAGAGTCGCTTCCGTCCCAGCGGGAGCTGGTGCACCTCCCCCTCACACACGGGAGGCGCCCCTTTCGGGAGTATCCGCGACGATACCCCGGCGGCTCCCAACCACGGAGGAGGATTATATGGGTCAGAAAGGTAATTATTTCTAACCTCACATCTCAAGGCCTCGCACTGAATCCTAACGATTGTCTGCACACACAGTCATTTCTGAAGGAAATATCATGCACCAACTACTCCTCACCGCGAGCACTGGTGGCGTAGAGCTGGACTTCCCGTCGTGGCTCCGAATTACGCACTTCATCAACTTCATTATGATGGGCTTCCTGATTCGTTCAGGTTGGGAAGTTCTCGCCTCTCACCCCCGTCTGTACTGGAACAACCAATGCACCCCGGGTTCCGAGTGGCTCAAGTTCACCAAGGACAAGGTTTCGACTGTCCCCGGTGAGTTCACTGCCCGCGACGACCAGCGTCGACTGTCGCCGCTTATCTCCCTGCCCGGTAATGGCCAGATTGGTCTGGGCCGTGCATGGCACGCTCTTGTAACTTTTATCTGGATTGCTAACGGTCTCGTCTACGTCTCCTTGCTATTCCTGACCGTCCAGTGGCGCCGCATCGTCCCGACCAGCTGGGACATCATCCCGCAGGCGTGGGAATCCATCCAGATTTACGCTGGCTTCCAGATTCCCTCGATTGAGCACTTCCAGCCGTACGACGCTCTGCAGCAGATCATGTACTTCACTGTGGTGTTCATCGTGGCACCGCTGATGATTGCAACCGGCCCGATTATGAGCCCGGCATTCTGCGGCCGCTTCCCCGGCTACGTGCGCCTCTTCCGTAACCGCCAGACCGCGCGTTCCATCCACTTCCTGGGCATGGCGTTCTACTGCGTCTTCACCGTCATTCACGTGGCGCTGGTGTTCGTGGTTCACCCCCAGTACAACATCGCCCACATGATGCTGAACAAGCCCTACAACGAGGTGGACGCAGCACAGTTCGCTCAGGCAGTCACCATGCTCGTTGGCGGCATTGTCTTCGCTGTGGCTCTGTGGATTTTCGCTTCGTACTGGTCCCTGCGCGACCTGCGATTCACCCAGACCTTCATTTGGGGTCTGACCCAGCCGATTCGTAACGTCCTGCTGGACCGTATCACCTCCCGTCAGGTGCAGAAGAAGACCTTCACCGATGCCGACATCTCGCCCTTCCACTGGGTTAACACTCGCCCCCCGACAGAGCGTGAGAGCACCGAGTGGAACCGCCTGAAGGAGCACGAGTTCGTTGACTACCGCCTCGAGCTGGGCGGCCTGGTGAAGGAATCCAAGTCCCTGAGCATTGACGAGCTCAAGCAGCTGGGCAAGGAAGTCAACATCACCATGCACACCTGCATGCAGGGTTGGACCGGCATCGCCAAGTGGGAGGGCGTGCGCCTGCGCGACGTTCTCGCACTGGTCGAGAAGACCGACGAGGCTCGCTACGTTATGGTGACCTCCTTCGGCCACGTGGGCCACACCTACGACGGCCGCCCGACCGAACCCTACTACGAGTGCCTGGACATCTCCATGGCAATGGAAGATGAGACCATCCTGGCGTGGGGCATGAACGACAAGCCCCTGCCCGATGTGTACGGTGGTCCGCTCCGTCTGCGTGCGGACTCCATGCACGGCTACAAGATGGTCAAGTGGGTTCAGAAGATCGAGTGGATCAAGGACTACCACGATGTTGGCGATGGCCAGGGCGGTAGCCGCGAGGACTCCGGTCTGCAGCACTTCGACGCACGCGCCTAAGCACCCTCACGGGGCGCTACGACGCTAACCGTCGATACACCACCCTATAAAGCACAGAACGGTGGCGGGTACATGGGCCCGCCACCGTTTTTGCATCCTCATGACTGGTGCATATGCTTCTGAAGACTAGGAGCCTCGAGGGCATAAAGAAACCGCCCGGGAGCCTTAGCTCTCGGGCGGTTTCTTTAGAGGTTTGCCTTCTGGCGCTGCACCTTAAGCGTCGTAGATGATGACGTCCAGGGTACGGGGGCCGTGCACGCCCTCCACGCGGATCAGCTCGATATCACTGGTTGCCGACGGACCGGAAATCATGGTCACAGGGCGGGTGTAGGTGATACGCTCGATCGACTCGGGAACCAGCTCCACCACGGTGGAACGGGGAACCACGCAGATGTGGTGGTCGGGCACCAGGGTGATGGCGCGGCGACCCTCATCGGGGTTGGTGTTCAAGAAGATCGTGCCGGTCTCTGCGCAGGAGACGGTCGAACCGGTCACCACAGCGTCAACTGCGTCCAGTTCCTTCAGGCTCAGGCAGCCGGGTTTGAGGGTGCTACCGGAGTCGGTGACGCGCTTGCGGTCAGCGGTGTCAGCCGGTAGCCACTCCATGTTCAGGCCCTCGGGAACCACGTAGGTGGACTTTTCACCCAGTCGCTCTGCGATGACCTTGGAGATGTTCTCCTTGTTCGCGTGGAACACGTTTGCCTTGTAGTCAATGAGGCGGTCGACGAGCATCTCAATGGTCTGCTCTTCGTTCAGCTCGCTGACGCGGCGGTAGTTACGTACGGGCTCGGGGGCGACGGGTGCGTCAGCCAGGGACGAGCGGATACGTGCGAGGATATCTTCCTTAGCAGAGGACATTAGTTGTTCTCCTTAGCTTCACGGGCTTCCTGAGCAGCCTTAGCGTTTGCTGCCGCCTCAGCGACCTTACCCTTGTTTGCCTCGATGAGGGCCTGAATGTCAACGCGCTCAGCGTTATCGCGTGCCGGAGCCTGACCCTTCTCCTTCTTCCACCAGTTGCGGAAAGATTCCTTGGGGGGCTCGGGGATGTCGCGGTAAGCGGTCCAGCCGCTGACGATACCGGGAACAGCGGTGATCTTGTGCTTGCGGCCGCTGATAAGGCGGGACATGGGCAGACCACGCTCTGCAATCGACATCATCTTGCCGGAGGTGAAGAGCTTCTTCGCACCAAGCATCATGCCGTCCATCTGCGAGAAGGGAGCCTTCTTGTTGCCCTCGAACTCGCGGACAGCGTGCTGGGACTCAACATCCTTAGCGCGCAGATGCACGAGGACCTCAGGGAAGTTAATCTTCACGGGGCAAACTTCGTAGCAAGCGCCACAGAGAGAGGATGCGTACGGCAGGGAGTTGTTCTCTGCAGCCTCGATACCGGAGAGCTGCGGGGACAGAATCGCGCCGATGGGGCCCGGGTAGGTGGAGCCGTAGGCGTGACCGCCTGCGCGCTCGTACACGGGGCACACGTTCATGCAAGCGGAGCAGCGGATGCAACGCAGTGCCTGGCGACCCAGCTCGTCGGACAGAACGGCGGTACGGCCGTTGTCGATGAGGATGACGTGCATGTTCTGCGGGCCGTCACCGGGGGTCACACCGGTCCACATGGAGGTGTAGGGGTTCATGCGCTCACCGGTGGAGGAACGGGGCAGCAGCTGCAGGAATGCCTCGTAGTCCTGGAAGGTGGGCAGAATCTTCTCAATACCCATGAAGGTAATGAGGGTGTCGGGCAGGGTCAGGCACATACGGCCGTTACCTTCGGACTCCACGATGGTCAGGGTACCGGTCTCAGCAATACCGAAGTTGGTGCCGGAGACTGCCACGGTGGTGTTCAGAAACTTGTTACGCAGGCGGTTACGGGATGCCTCTGCCAGTTCTGCCGGCTCATCGGTGATGTCCGGGTTAATACCCTCAATTTCGCGCAGGAAGATGTCGCGGATTTCGCGGCGGTTGCGGTGAATTGCGGGCACCAGAATGTGGGAGGGGCGGTCGTGGCCGAGCTGGACGATTTCTTCTGCCAGGTCGGTCTCGATAGCGTTGATGCCGTTTTCTTCGAGGAATTCGTTCAGGCCGGTCTCTGCGGTTGCCATGGACTTAATCTTGATGATTTCGTCCACGCCCTGCTCGCGGATCAGGTCCAGAGCGATCTGGTTTGCCTCGGTGGCGTTGCGTGCCCAGTGCACGTGGCCGCCTGCGGCGGTGAAGTTACGCTCGAACTGCTCGAGCAGCTCGGGCAGGTTCGCCAGAACGTAGTTCTTGACGGACTCACCGGTGTTACGCAGGTCCTGCCAGTCGGGCACCTCTGCGGTGACGCGTGCGCGCTTGTTACGGATCGCGTGGGTCACGAAGCGCAGGTTGGCGCGTAGCTGCTCGTTCTTGAGCTCTTCCTTCGCGTACTTGGGGAAGGGGGTTTCTTCGAAAATGTTGCCCTCGCCGTAGTGAACGACCTTGGGCATACCAAGCTGAATAGCGGTCATGAGGTCTTATCTTTCCTTAGCCGATCGAGAGCTCAACACGCTCGGAGTTAATCTTGAGCGGGTTTTCCTTGGTGGATGCGAGGATCTCAGCGAAGTGGATGGTCTGAACGTCCGAGCCGCGACGCATCAGCGCACCGCCGATGTTCATCAGGCAGGAGCAGTCGCCGCCGGTGCAGACGGAAGCACCGGTTGCTTCAACGTTGTCTGCCTTGTCGTTGACCATTGCGCCGGAGACGTCAGCGTTCTTGAAGGAGAAGGTACCACCGAAGCCGCAGCACTGGTCCATGCCCTCGAGCTGGGTGTACTTGATGCCTTCGACGGTGCGGACCAGGTCCTGCTGGCGGGTGCCCAGGCCGAGCATACGCATACCGTGGCAGGAGCTGTGGTAGGTGACGTGCTCGGGGAAGTAGGAGCCGAGCTGCTCGGCAGCGTTGGTGATGCCCAGGATGTCGATTAGCAGCTGGGAAAGCTCGAAGGTGCGGGAAGCAATCTGCTCTGCCTTCAGAGCCAGCGCTTCGTCGCCGCGGCTACGTGCGACCATTGCCTGCTGGTGACGCAGGGAAGCAACGCAGGAGCCGGAGGGTGCAACAGCTACGTCCCAGTCCCAGGAGTCGAAAGCTTCAACGTGGTTCTTGATGACTTCGTAACCGTCATCGAAGTAGCCGGAGTTGACGTGCATCTGAGAGCAGCAGGTCTGGTTCGGGGGGAAGACAACCTCGTGGCCCAGGCGCTCAAGAATTTCGACGGTGGCGCGTGCTACGCGGGGGTACATGCCGTCAACGATGCACGTAGAGAAGAGTGCAATGCGCATGACTTGTCCGTCCTTTCCTCTGTGTTCAGAGTTTCTCGGTCTCACCGCCTGCGTCTGGGGCAGGCGGGGCACAGTCCGAACAAGTTCGGTCTTCCAAAGAAGCGACTCAGATGTATTGAGTCGGGGAAGCTGGGCCGGATGGTTCCGGCTAATGTGCGCGCCCCAAGTGGAGGTGGGATGCGGTGGGATCAGAAACCGTGGTGATGTCTTTTATCTTTCTAGCCATTTAACACCGTTGGGCGGCTTTTCTCTAGTTGGAATAGCACATACTTTCCTTGTTAAATAACGGGTTAGGTCACCCTGACCTTAAGGTACACTTCCCTACCTTTCGGTACATATGACCTCATCTCCCATGCACCCCCCGTAAGACCCCTATATTCTTTTCGCAGATTGAACATTTATCAAACACACAGAAGTGGACCATAAACCCCCTAGAAATCCGCCGTTCTGAAGATTTTATGGTTGTTTTATGGGGCTTTTCCTTTTTAAAACAACATTCTTTTCGGGTATATGCGTCCAAATGAAGACTCTCCCCTGGGTAAACCAATGACCCATACACCCAACTCGTGATGTATCTGAAAATATTCGAGTTTCAGAACCTGGAATTAACTATCAGAACCGCAATATTTCGGCAGTTTCACTGGAAGCGAGCCCAGGTTCCGGTCGCCTTCCACAAAAATGAGTCAGGTCACTTTTGGTGAAACACCACATTATCCGGTACTCTTCTAAACATGCGATCAATGGTCTGACCACATCCCCATGCAGGGAACAATGACTCGTTCCCCACAGAATTATCTATGGTCTGACCACACACAAAACACACCCTGAACCAAAGGAGTTCCAGTGGAAACTTATACCGCTGTAACCAATGCAGTGGGAGGTAGCCTCGGCCTCAGCGCACTCGTGGCAACCATTCCCCTCCTCACCTTCTTTGTGATGCTACTGGGCGTTAAGGCACGCGCTCACTGGTCCGCACTCGTGGCACTGGCAGCATCCATCCTCGTAGCAGTCCTGGGCTTCCACATGCCCGCTGATCTCGCCGGTCTGGGCGCCGTCCGCGGTGGCATCTACGGCCTGGTCATCTGCTGGGTTATCCTCGGTGCAATCTGGTTCTACCAGCTCACCGTCCTCTCCGGCCGCTTTGAAGATCTGCGCCGCGTCTTCGACCGCCTCGGCGGCGGCGACCTGCGCATCCAGGCTATCCTCATCGCATTCTGCTTCGGCGGTCTGCTCGAGGCACTGGCTGGCTTCGGCGCTCCCGTTGCAATTACCGCAACCATGATTCTGGCCCTGGGCGTTAAGCCCCTCAAGGCTGCTATTACCGTTCTGCTCGCTAACACCGCACCCGTGGCATTCGGCGCAGTCGCTGTCCCGATTACCACCGCAGCTGACGTTGGCGGCAAGGACGCACACGTTATCGCAACCATCGTTGGTCACCAGGCTCCGTTCCTGGCAATGCTCGTTCCGCTCATCCTGCTCGTCATCCTTGACGGTATGAAGGGTCTGAAGGACGCTTGGCTGCCCGCACTGATCATCGGTGTTTCCTTCGCAATTGCCCAGTGGGTCACCGCTGCTACCCCCGCGTTCAACCTGACCGACGTTGTTGCTTGCATCGTCTCCATGGGTGTTGCTGTTATCTTCCTGCAGTTCTGGAAGCCGCGCGGCGTCGAGGGCGTTCGTGAACGCTACGGCCTGCCCGCACAGGCTGAAGAGAAGGAAGCTCTGCCCGCCGTTCGCGTCTGGATGGCACTGCTGCCCTACGTCATCGTCGTTGCAATCTTCGGTGTTGCTAACCTGCACGCCGGTCTGAAGGCATGGCTGAAGAGCTTCGTCATCAAGATCGACATCCAGGCTCTGAGCTCCCGCCTCGTCACCGCTGACGGCAAGCCCGTCAAGGATGCAGTCTACAACTTCGCGTGGATGTCCAACCCCGGCACCCTGCTGATCATCTCCGGTCTGGTTGTTGCTGTCGTCTACTTCTTCTTCAACGAGAAGGGCCGCTACGCCTTCAAGTTCCCGGCAATCTTCACCGAGTTCGGTTCCGTTGTCTACCGCATGCGTTGGTCCATCCTGACCATTGCTTCGGTTCTGGCACTGGCATACGTCATGAACTTCTCCGGTCAGACCATTGCTATGGGTACCTTCCTGGCAGGCCTGGGCACCGTCTACGCGTTCCTTGCACCGGCTCTGGGCTGGATTGGTACCGCTGTGACCGGTTCGGACACCAGCGCGAACGCACTGTTCGCCAAGCTGCAGGTGTCTGCTGCTGAGAACCTGCAGCACGCAGGTATCCACGGCGCAACCCCCGAGCTCATGCTGGCTGCTAACACCACCGGTGGTGTGGTCGGTAAGATGATCTCCCCGCAGTCGCTGGCTATTGCTGCTACCTCCGTGGACATGGAGGGTAAGGAATCCGACATCTTCAAGGCTGTTGTTCCCTGGTCCTTCGGTATGCTCCTGTTCGTCTGCGTCCTGGTCTTCCTGCAGACCAACGTGCTGTCCTTCATGATTCCCTAATCTGAAGCTCAGGTTTTAGAGAGTTCCTGAAGCATCCGCTTCACGAACAGTAGGATATTCGCCCCGGTTTGACCGGAGGCCACAGCGGGGCGGCGAACCTTATCGGTTCTGCCGCCCCGCTTTTTATGCCCCTTATGACTCGATAGGTTGCCCCAATAGTTTGGGGGAACATGCTGAGTCGAGACTTCTTTTCGTTATCCGCCTCGTTATCAGGAGAGAGTATGCCTCGTTCTTTTGACGACGCCCAGCCTGCAGAGGCGCCCCCTGTGGTTGAGCGCCAGCCGATTCTGGCGGACCGCAGCTACAGCATCATTCTGGAGACCTTTGAGCGGCGCCTGCGCCTGGGTGAGTTGCGTGTGGGCGATAAGCTCCCCTCTGAGCGTGAACTTGCCGCACGACACGGCATTTCCCGCCCTTCGGTCCGTGAGGGTTTGAGGGTTCTGAACGCGCTGGGTCTGATTCGTTCCAGCACGGGTTCGGGTCCGAAGTCGGGTGCGATTATCATTTCGGAGCCGTCGGATGCGCTCAGCTGGGCGTTGCGTATGCACATTGCGACCCGTAGCCTGCCGGTGAAGGACGTTGTCTCAACCCGCCTGCTGTTGGAGGGCCCTGCGGCACGTGCGGCAGCTGCCGCGCCGGACACGCCGGAGCGTGCGGCGGCGCTGGAGCGTGCGCGTGTGCATCTGGCGGAGATGGATGAGCAGATCAGCGATGAGCGTTTCCACTTCTGCGATACGCGTTTTCACTATGAGCTGTCGAAGCTCGGCGGCAATATTGTGCTTGATACGGTGATTGACTCTCTGCACATGGCGACGATGAGTTATGTGCAGGAGGCGGTTCCTTTCCTGAAGGATTGGGAGGCGGTCAAGCGCACGTTGCAGCAGCAGCATTACGGCATTATTGAGGCGATTGCCTCTCACGATGAGCAGGCAGCCTATGAGCGGGTGTGCAAGCACATTACGTGGTTTTATTCGCTGTCTGACCGTGCTGCGGAGGAGCGGGCGCGGCAGCATCCGGCGCGGGATATTCTGCACGAAGATTTGTGCCACGAGAATGTACACGATGAAGACGTTCACGCCGGCTAGGCTTCGCCCCTCAACCCCATAAACCCACATAGCTAAAGGGCGGTGCCCCGGAAGAATGACCTTCCGGGGCACCGCCCTTATGCGCCGAGCAATTATTTCAGCGGGGCAATTATTGTAGGAGCTCAAGCGGCTGAACCTTCGTTGCCGCGTAGGCGGGCAATGCACCCGCCACGATGCCCACACCCAAGCCGAGGAAAGGAATCCCGAGGATAAGGGGTGGCAGAGATAGTGCCCATCCGTTGAGAAGACACACAACCCAGGAACCGAGAATACCGAGGATGAAGCCTCCAAGAGCGCCCAAGGCCCCGAGGAGGGCTGCCTCCGCCAGGAAGCTCACCGCCACATCTCGCCGTCCCAGCCCTAATGCACGGTTGATGCCGATTTCCCTGCGGCGTTCCCAGACCGAAATCTGCATGGTCATCACAATGCCGAAGCTTGTCGAGGCGATAAGAACCACCAGAATGATGGTCGTAAGAGCTCGGCTATCCTTCGTCAAGGAAGCACGAAGAGTCACCGGTGAAGGCGGAATCTCGATATTTGTATCAACTGGGGCGCGCTGCGGATCGAGTACCTGCTTGAGCTGTTCCGCGACCGTATCTGCACTTCCTGGATTCACGATGACGTCCATACCGCGTTGCAGGGTGTGGGCTTGCGGCAAGAAAGTGGAGGTGATCGGCAGAATAAGAGCGCTACTGAGAGCAGCGTTTTTGCCGCCGTCACGGATAATGCCGAGCACGTAGGCTCGCATTCCGTTGACCTCAATCATGTTCCGCCCGGGTTCAGTACTGACCCCTAGCTCCTTCGCGAGGGCAACGCCCAGATAGACGGTAGGCTCACCGGGGCGTTCGCGGGCAGGCTCCGAAAAGTGCCCTTCGACAATGTACGCACCTCGTGCTTTCAAACCCGCTTCTGAAACGATTGCGAGGGGTGTTTGTTGGCCCTCATGCCCCGGTCTGTTGACCTGTGGACGCGTTGTCTGCGTATCGATGGTGACTGTACCGGCAGCTTTGACCTCTGGAACTTGGTTAACGCGCCAGAGTAGTTCATCCTCCGGTATATCCCAGGTCTGCGGCTGGAGGCGCACACCGAGCCGGGTAGAATCGTAACTGGCCAGCTGCGAGCTCGTATTGAGCGCCGATGACTCGCTGACGCCCACCAGCATGATGATGGTGGTTGTTCCTGCAAGCATCGCCAGTACCGTGAGCAGGTTGCGGCGCCAACGGCGAACAACTGCAAGGAGAGCGTAGTGAAGGTTGTTCCTTAGCATCTATCCTCCCCTGACAACGGGTTCTTTGAGCGATTGGTGGGCCGGTTCTTCGGGACGAGTGAGTTCGGGGCTAACGAGCATCCCATCGACCATGTGCAGCTGCCGGTCGCAGCGAGCCGCGATATCGGGCTCATGGGTGATGATGACCAGGCTTTGCTTCTCCGCACGGCCGGCGAGGAGCAGATCCAACACCTTGTGAGAGTTTTCAGTGTCGAGGTTTCCTGTAGGCTCATCGCACAGCAGGATACGCGGGGCACAGGCTAACGCGCGTGCGACCGCGACTCGTTGCTGTTCACCACCGGACATGTTGCGTGGAAGAACCTCCAGACGGTGCCCCAAACCCACCTGTTCGAGTGCCTGCAACGCACGCTGATGTGCCTGACGGCCCGGTACGCCGCGCATCCGGAGGGTGTGGGTAATGTTCTCGGTGGCGTTCAGGTGAGCGATGAGGTGGTACGCCTGAAAGACAAAAGCGATGTGCTCACGGCGTGCTACAGTTCGCTCGGCGTCGCTGGCGGTGCCCATGTTTTGGCCCAATATTTTCAGCTCACCTTCAGAGGGCTGATCGAGTAGCCCGATGATAGAGAGGAGCGTAGATTTTCCGCTTCCAGAGGCGCCGGTAATGGCCACCGATTCGCCTTCATGAATGCTGAGGGTTGCGTTTTTTAGCGCCCAGGTGGAGGGCGGGAAGAAACGCGCAATATTGTGGCACTCGATATTAGGTTTTGTGGCGGTAGCGCTCGTGGGGAGGGCACGTTCTGTCTCGTGATGAGGCATTTTAGCTTTCCTTCAGCTTCACGACGGTACCTACCTTGAGTTCTGCAGCGGGGTTGACGAGCTCGCAGATTCCGGCGGAGCACACACCGAGGGTGACGGGAACGCTCTGACCGTTATCCAGGGTGATGGAGTGCGTTCCGTTTTCTTCAGTTTTGACGGCGGCTTCAAGCACTGCGAGGGCGTTTTCAGCGCCTCGGTTGAGAGTGACGGTTGCTTGAAAACGTGTTGATGCCGTCGTGTTTTCCGGCAAGTCGATTTTGATGGGGTAGCGTTTCCGTGCGTTAGCTCCCTGTGCGGAGGTATCGCTGTTAGGTCGCGCGCTGTTCTGAGCACCGTTGGAGGCACCTGCGTTAGCGCCGCCGTCAGCGTTAGTTGAGCCTTCGGGTGTGAGGGCCGCGCCCAGAGTGCCTTCGAGCGAACTTCCGTTATCGGTAAGAATCTGGACTTTCTGTCCCTCAGCGAGTTCATTGCTGAGAGCGCTACCGTCCGCCGAGAGTACCAGACGGTATCCACCCGCGGATAGGGTGCACAGCGCCGGAGTTGAGGTTTGGCCTTTGGTGCCGCAGCTGTTGTCTACGGTGTATTCATTGCCGTCAGCAAAGAGGTATTCAGAGAGCGGCAGTGCGGTGCTGTAGCGTCCTTCTTCGGTTCGGTCAGTATCCCCGGGAGGGTAGTAGCCACGATCCAGGTAGAAACGGTAGACAGCGTTGGCGGTTGCTTCGCCGTAGTTTCCTTCCTCATCCCAGATACTGTAGCCGAGCGATTCTAGAGCTTCTTGGAGCTGTTTAACATCATCGCCGCGTGCGCCTACAGCAAGGTCGCGGTAGGCGGGAATGCTACCTTTGAACGCGATGATAGGACGCTCATTGATAGTGGTGATAATTGAGCCGTTACTCAGCTGGGTGCCCGCTTTGGCGCCGTCCCTGGTCACCACTCCTTGAGGGGTTCCTACGGTGTAGCTTCGGGCGGGTGACACGCTGACTTCTCCCGAGTAGGTGCGGGTAACAGTCTGCGTGCTGATTCGGGTTGTTAGTTGCGCGGCGCGGGACGGCTGCGCATTGGATTCAACATTGGTGCGTAGCCCCGTATTAAGGGCGTAGATAGAGAACCCGCCGGTGATGACGAGCAGAATGACGAGCACCGGAACCAGGTAGGCGCGTATGGTTGCCGTTGTAGCGGCGCGGCGGGGGTTTTCTGAACTCTGCTGCGTGTTCATGGGTTCACCTTTCTGCGGTGAAATACGGGGCGGGGGGGGGAATAAAGGGGTGTATCCTCTGCTCTCATCCGCGGGTGAAAGCGGTTGAGAGCAGAGGACCGGTAGAAAATTCTCGCTAGAAAATGTCCAACAAGGAATCAGCGTTTACTGGTTGCCGTCGGCTAGTTGCCGTTGACTAGAGCTGCGGCGCGCTCCTGCGCCTGACGCTCGATATCGCGTACTTCAAGGATGAGCGGCTCATGCTCATTGAGCCAGGTCGCAGCCTTTTCGTAGTAGATATTCTGTGCCTTAGTCAGGATTCCAGTGGACTTTTGACAGTTGTAGTCGGCGTGAGCTAGGGACTGCTCTTCCGCATTGGCGGCTACATTGGCTGCCTTGTACTTACCCCAGGTTTTCTCTGCGTAGCTGGGAGCATCTCCGAAGTGCTGGATATCGGCGTATCCGCTTTCTTTCATGCATGCACCGTAGGTGGTGTCATCGCGGTAGTATTTCCCCATTTCTTCTACTGCGTTATTTTTGGATCCGCCCGTAATCAGCTCGTTAATGAGGTTGGTGTACTTGAGGTAGTTTTCTGCTGAACCGAAGACAGCCTCTGCCGCACGTCCGATGCAAGAATCTGTTGCCATACCGACCTGGGCACCATTACTCATCGTGATGGTGACAGTTTTGCTGTCTGCGGCTTGTGGGTCGCCTTGGAACGCCTTCCGATATGCCGGGTTTTCCATCGCGGGTGCATTGCTTGAGCTAGCGTTGTCCTGCCGGGTGGACAAGTACCCTTGGGTGGCCGCTTCTTCGTTGGGGAGGTGGGCGCCACTCATCGCAAGTTCATGAACGGAGGTGCCCTCAATAATGTTCTGGCTACCGGAGTAGGTGAAGGACTTCTCGCTCATGCACTTTTTGACCTCGTTGACAAGGGCCACGTTAATATCCGGGGAGGGATTCTCGTAGCTTGCCAGGACATTACGAATGTCTTGCTTAACTTCAACGGTGGTGGAGCAACTCGATACGCCCAGGCAGCAGGCAATACCGATAAGGGCGAGGGATGCGAAGGGCTTCTTTGCCATGGACTTCACCTTTCTCAAGTATCATTGATGGGCGAGAACCGGCAGTGATACGAGCGTATCGTGAGCCGATTACTAAGTATGATAGAGGACACCCCCTCCCCGCACAATAGACATACAAGATATATTTATGATGTATAGCACCTATAAGAATGCATGTAAAAGAGCTTATGGATTAAAGGGCGGTGCCCCGGAAGAATGACCTTCCGGGGCACCGCCCTTTATCAAAGACTTATTCAGCCCGAAATATTGAGTTTAGAACTTCGTGCCGGTCAGACGCTCATACGCCTCAACGTAACGGACACGAGTCTTCTCCACAACCTCCTCAGGCAGGTGCGGCACGTTATCCGAACCGTCCCAACCCGCCTCCGGGGAACGCAGCCAGTCACGCACATACTGCTTATCAAAGCTCGGCTGCGCACGACCCGGCTCGTACTGGGTTGCATCCCAGAACCGCGAAGAGTCCGGAGTCAGCACCTCATCGCCCAGGGTGATCTCGCCGCGGTACGAATCGGTACCGAACTCCATTTTGGTATCCGCTAGAATAATGCCCTGCTCGCGAGCAATCTTCTCCGCAGTGGTGTACAGGCTCAGGCTCAGCTCCTCCAGGCGCTCACCCACCGGCTGACCCACCTCAGCGTACAGCTCCTCACGGGTCACCAGCTCATCATGCTCACCCACCTCAGCCTTACCGGTCGGAGTGAAAATCGGGGTGTCCAGGCGGGAACCATCCACCAGACCCGCAGGCAGCTTCACACCAGCAATCTCACCGGTCTCGTTATACGCCGCCAAGCCCGAACCGGTCAGGTAACCGCGCACAATGCACTCCACCGGGAACATGTTCAAGGAGCGACAAATCATTGCTCGACCAGCCACAACATCCGGAACGTCAGTGGACAGCACGTGGTTCGGAACCTGCTTAAGCTGCTCAAACCACCACAGGGACATCTGAGTCAGAATCTTGCCCTTATCCGGGATCTCGGTGGGCAGAATACGGTCAAAAGCGCTAATACGGTCCGAGGCAACAACCATGACCGAACCGGCACGCAGCTCAGCGTCATCATTGACGGTCAAGCCGGTAGCGTCAAAACGTTCCTCATTCGGAACGTACAGGTCGCGGACCTTGCCGGAATAAATGTGAGTCCAGCCCGGGATTTCCACGGGGTTAGAACGAGAAGTCATGAGAATTTCTCCTGATGAGGTGGTGTGATGTGGATGCAAAAAGTCTGTGTAATTACAATACCGCGACAGGCGCGGCTCCCGATAGTGCCACCAGTCATCAATACGGCACAATCTTGAGAGCCCAACCTGCCCCGGTCGCCGCCGACAGCGCCCCGAGCTGAGGAAATGAACCCGGGAAAAGCTGAGGCGGCGAGGAATAAAGAAGCGAGTGGCAAAGAAGCGACCGGCTCCCCCACCCTCAAGCGGGGAAGCCGGTCACCTTAGGTTTTAGCCGCGCGGAGCGGGAATGTGGATGCGGTTCTCCACAGCCTTCAGCGCGATATCGGTGCGGTACTGCGCGCCAGCCCAGGAGATAGCGCGAACACCCTCGTAGGCGGCGTTACGGGCGGCAGCCAGGTCATCGCCGAGGGCAACAACAGCCAGCACACGACCGCCAGCAGTCAGCACACCCTCCTCAGATGCGACGGTGCCCGCGTGAATCACGTGCACGCCCTCCAGAGCGTTCGCCTCATCCAGACCGGAGATGACGTCACCCTTGCGGGGAGTGTCCGGGTAGTTCTCGGCAGCCATGACCACGTCAACTGCGGTGCGGGGATCCCAATCCAGCTCGGTACCCTCAGAAATTTCACCGCGAGCAGCCGCGCGCAGCAGCTGACCCAGCGGGGTGCGCAGACGCGCCAGAACCGCCTGGGTTTCCGGGTCGCCAAAGCGGGCGTTAAACTCGATAACGCGCACGCCGCGGCTGGTCACAGCCAGACCGCAGAAGAGCACGCCCACGAACGGGGTGCCGCGCTCAGCCATACGAGCCACGGTCGGGCGTGCCACCTTCTCCACGACCTCCTGCACGAAGCCCTCGGGCAGCCAGGGAAGCGGGGTGTAGGCGCCCATACCGCCGGTGTTCGGACCCTCGTCGTTGTCGAAAATGCGCTTGAAGTCCTGCGCCGGGGACAGTGGCAGAACGTTCTTGCCGTCAGAGATGACGAAGAGGGACACCTCGGGGCCGTTCAGGAACTCTTCGATGACCACGGTGCCGCCAGCGTTGAAGCAAGCCTGAGCGTGCTCCAGTGCCGCGGTGCGGTCCTCGGTCACCACAACGCCCTTACCCGCAGCCAGGCCGTCGTCCTTCACCACGTAGGGTGCGCCGAACTCGTCCAGTGCCGCCTGCGCCTCAGCGGCGTTCGATGCCACGTAGGCGCGGGCGGTCGGTACGGAAGCCTCTTCCATAACCTGCTTAGCGAAAGCCTTGGAACCTTCCAGCTGCGCAGCAGCTGCGGAGGGTCCGAAAACGTCAAAGCCCGCCTCACGCAGTGCATCGGAGACACCTGCGACCAGGGGCGCCTCCGGGCCGATAACGACCAGGTCGGCGTTCAGTTCGCGTGCCAGAGCGGTTGCCTGGGCTGGGTCATTCGCATCAATTGCGTGGACGGGAACATCCTGAGCAATGCCGGCGTTGCCGGGGGCACTGTGCACCTCGGTTACCTCAGGGTCGCGCAGAAGCGCTCGAATAATTGCGTGTTCGCGGCCGCCGGGGCCCAGTACCAAAACCTTCATGCTATTCAGGGTACCCGCTATCACACTAAAAATGTGAGCTGAGCACACTAAAAATGCGGCTCTTCTTCTCATGTAGCGGCACAGTCGCAAGAATGCACGCTAGAGAAGAGCCGCACGGCGCGGTAACCGAAGCTACCTAATCAAGCTAAACCTTAGATGAGGGCGGTAATAGCAGCCAAGCTGCCGAAGACAATACCGGGAGCGTTCGCGATGATAATCGGGATGTCCTTCTTGGGGCGCCACAGGCCGTACAGCAACCAGAGGGTGCAGTTCATAGCGGCTACCAGAGGCTGGATCCAGTCACCCTTGTGACCGTTCAGGTTACCGATAATCTGCGGGAAGTAGAACACGTACATGAGCACGGCAGCAATCGAAGCGGCTCGCGCGAGAATGGGGAAGAACTTTGCGTGGAATTCAGATTCTGCGCCCACGCCGCCCTTAGAGGAAGTGTTCTGTGCCGAGGTGTTTGCGGAGGTGTTGTTCTGCTCTGCCATGGATGTACTCCTTTACATGGTTTGCCGCTCACTGATCAATAATGAGTTGAGGTGGTGAGGGGCGCTAAGGATGCATACGCGTACCGGGTCGCGCCTAACTAGTTTCGCATAGATATTAGGGGCCCCTGGGCTGCAGCAATTTCCTACCGGATGCATTACGCCCGTTCTCAGACTGCATATCGGGGCATACCAGCCCCACGCTCACCTCCGCGCCACTGAACACAAATAGGGTCAAGCCGCACGCCCCGTTTAAACTAGAAGAATGACCAACAGCACCACCCCACAGGCAACCACTCACACCACCGACCACAGCAGCCCCTTCGACGTAGAACTCGCGCAACTCACCCGCAACAACTTCATTGAGGCACGCCACCGCGGCCGCCTCATCCTGCTGGGCCCCGACGGCGAAGTACAGCTTGCCCTCGGCGACATTCACGAGCCCTTCTACCTGCGCTCTGCCGCCAAGCCGCTGCAGGCCATCGGATCCATGAAGGCGGGCGCACCCCTGCGCGGCTCCCAGGTCGCCATCGCCTGCGGCTCGCACCGCGGCACCTTCGAGCAGATGCGCGCCGTGCAGGACGTACTCACCCAAGGCAGCACCGAAACCAACCCCCTCACCCCGGCAAACCTGGCGCTCAAGCCCACGCTCCCCTCCGACAAGCAGGCACGCCAGGCAATGGTTCAGGCGAACCTTGCCGCTACTGCCCTGGCGCATCCCTGCTCCGGCAAGCACGCCGCATTCCTGTGGGCGTGCACCGCCAAGCTTGAGCGCGGCGACCTCGAAGAGGGCTCGCAGAGCTGGACCTTGCACAACTACCTCGACCCCGCCCACCCGCTGCAGCAGGTCATCACCGAAGAGATTGAGGCGTTCACCGGCGAGCCCGTAGCCGCAATCGGCGTTGACGGCTGCGGTGCGCCCGTGCACGCCGTCTCCCTGGCCGGTGCCGCACGCGCCTACTCAACCCTGGGTGCGGCAATCCGCAACCTCGGGGCGGATGCGCGTGCCTCCACGGTCGCGACCGCCATGGTGGACTACCCCGAGCTGATTCAGGCACCCGGATCCCCCGACACCGTGCTCAGCGAAGAACTGGACGCGATCGTCAAGGGCGGCGCGGAGGGCGTGCTCGGCATTGGTCTGCGTTCGGGTGCGTCCGTGGCGGTGAAGATGAGCGACGGTTCACACCGCGCCATGTACGCCGTGGCTCTGTGTGCTCTCGCCGCTGGCGGCTACCTGAGCGCCGAGGAATGCGAGCGCCTACTCGCGCTGGTGGTGCATCCGGTGACCGGCGGCTACGTGGACGGCAAGCCGGTTGAGGTAGGCGAGTTGCGCGTACATGAGGAGCTTTTCACCCGCGAGGATTTGGTTCCCGGCGCCCCGGAAGAGGACTAATCGTGGCGATTCGGCGTAAGACCAGCGAGGAAGCGGGCATGGCGGCGGTACGCGAAGTGCGTGCTTTCTTTGAGGAACAGCATGCGGCAACCGGCGAGCCTGCCTATTCGCACACCCGAGACGAGTACCTGCTGAGCGCTCCCGAGGTGGAGCAGGCGTTTGCCGCGCTCCCCCGTTCGGTGCGTGCGACCTTCGTGCGCTTCACCCTTGAAGAGCTTGCTACCCTCGCCCCCGGCAATAGCGTGGAGGTGCGTGTGCCCCCGCTGGGGGTGACCCAGTGTGTGGCGGGTCCTCGCCATACGCGCGGCACCCCGCCGTCCGTGGTGGAGGCGCGCCCGCTCGTGTGGGCGGCACTGGTGCTGGGTGCGTGTTCGTGGGCGCAGGCGGTGGGTGCCGGTGCGCTTGATGCGTCGGGCGAGCGCAGCGACCTTTCGGGCTTGTTGCCGCTCTTCTAGAATTTGCTACGAGCCCGCAGGCCCACTCAGTTTTCGTAATTTGGTGTGTTTATTGCCCGTTCTAGCGGTCCATCCTGAGGTATTTAGCATATCCTTCACCGCATCGACCCCGAAACCCGGTACACTTTTAAAGGTCTGGTGTATGCTACGGCACACGCAGGCAGGTGCGAGTACAGAAACACACATCCGTCTTGCGCCTGCGCAGACGCATCCGCAGTCCCAACGTCGAAAAGAAGTGAATTGATTCGCCCCGACGGAAAACTCACTCACGACCTCGATCCGATTGACCACGGCCCCAAGGACGCCTGCGGCGTCTTCGGTGTCTGGGCACCCGGCGAGGACGTGGCAAAGCTAACCTACTACGGCCTGTACGCACTCCAGCACCGCGGCCAGGAATCAGCAGGTATCGCAACCAGTAACGGCAAACGTATCCACGTGTACAAAGATATGGGACTCGTCTCCCAGGTCTTTGACGAAGCCACCCTCAGCTCCATGCCCGGTGACCACGCTATCGGCCACGCCCGATACTCCACCACCGGCGCATCCCACTGGGCTAACGCACAGCCGACTCTCGGTACCACCCCGCACGGTACGCTCTGCCTGGCGCACAACGGTAACCTCACCAACTCGGCAGACCTCTACGAGCGTCTGATTGAAAAGAACGGCGGCAAGCCCCCCAAGCACGGCGAACTCGCCCAGGGCAACACCACCGACACCGCACTCGTCACCGCTCTGCTGGCGGAGCACGACTTCGACTCCCTCGAAGAAGCAGCACTCGACCTGCTGCCGACCCTGCGCGGTGCCTTCTGCCTCACCTTCATGGATGAGAACACCCTCTACGCCGCACGCGACCCGCAGGGTGTACGCCCCCTCGTGCTCGGTCGCCTGGAGCGCGGCTGGGTTGTCGCATCCGAAACCGCGGCACTTGATATTGTCGGCGCGTCCTTCGTGCGTGAAGTTGAGCCCGGCGAATTCCTCACCATCGACGAGAACGGCCTGCGTTCCCAGCGCTTCGCTGAGGCTAAGCCCGCAGGTTGTGTCTTCGAGTACGTTTACCTCGCTCGCCCGGACACCACCATCTCCGGCCGTAGCGTCTACGAATCACGCGTAGAAATGGGCCGTCAGCTCGCCCGCGAACACGCCGTCGAAGCTGACCTGGTCATGCCCACCCCCGAATCCGGTGTTCCCGCCGCTATTGGTTACGCCGAAGAGTCCGGCATTCCCTACGGTAACGGTCTGGTCAAGAACGCTTACGTGGGTCGAACCTTCATTCAGCCCTCGCAGACTATCCGCCAGCTCGGTATCCGTCTGAAGCTGAACCCGCTCAAGTCCGTGGTTGCTGGCAAGCGCCTCGTCGTCATTGACGACTCCATCGTTCGCGGTAACACCCAGCGCGCCCTCGTGCGTATGCTCCGCGAAGCTGGCGCGAAGGAAGTGCACGTGCGCATCTCCTCCCCGCCCGTAAAGTGGCCCTGCTTCTACGGTATTGACTTCGCCTCCCGCGCGGAGCTGATCGCGAACGGCCTGTCCGTGGACGAAATCGCCTCCTCCCTGGGCGCCGACTCGCTCGGCTTCATCTCCCAGGACGGCATGATTGCAGCCACCGAACAGCCCGTCGAAAACATGTGTACCGCATGCTTCACCGGCGAATACCCGATTGAACTGCCCAGCGAGGAACGACGCGGCAAGTCCCTCTTTGACGCGGAAGAAAAGGGTAAGGGCGGACCCCTCGCCGGTAAGGCGGCAGAGGTGACCGTGGAACGTCCCGTTCCCTCCAAGCCCGAGCACGCCGAGGCTGTCTCCATTGAAACCCGCGAAGGCACCGAAACTCTCGAAACGAAGTTCGACCCCTCCGCAGTACAGATTGCCGCAGACGATGCCGGTATGGGCATGTGCAACCCCGGGCCCGACGCCGACCTCGAGGCACTGCTCACCGAGCAGGACCGCACCCCCGCAAACTCCTCCGCTACCACTACCCCGAAGGAATCCTAATGAGCGAGAACACCACCACCGTAACCTACGCAAGCGCAGGTGTTGACGTAGAGGCTGGCGATCGCGCCGTTGAGCTGATGAAGGGCGCTATCAAGGCGACCCACAACTCCTCCGTCGTTGGTGGCGTGGGCGGCTTCGCGGGCCTGTACGACGTCTCCGAGCTGGTCAAGTACCGCAAGCCCTACCTTGCCACCTCCACGGACGGTGTGGGCACCAAGGTCGCTATTGCGCAGGCACTCGATATTCACGACACCATCGGTTACGACCTGGTCGGCATGGTCGTGGACGACATCGTCGTGTGCGGTGCTAAGCCGCTGTTCATGACCGACTACATTGCCACCGGCAAGGTCGTTCCCGAGCGTATCGCTGACATTGTGCGCGGTATCGCTGGCGCATGTGCACAGGCTGGCACCGCCCTGGTTGGCGGCGAAACCGCTGAGCACCCCGGCCTGCTCGCAGAAAATGAGTACGACGTTGCGGGCGCGGCGACCGGTCTGGTTGAGGCTGACGAGCTGCTCGGCCCCGAGCGCGTACGTGAGGGCGACGTGCTGATTGCTATGGCGTCCTCCGGTATTCACTCCAACGGCTACTCCCTGGTCCGCAAGGTCCTGAACGTTGCCGGCTGGGGTCTGGAGCGCCAGGTGGACGAGCTGGGCCGCACCATCGGTGAAGAGCTGCTCGAACCCACCCGCGTGTACGCTGCAGACTGCCTGGACCTGGCAGCGGCATTCCCCGTCAACGGCGAAGACGGCACCACCGGCACCGGTGTACGCGGCTTCTCCCACGTGACCGGCGGCGGCCTGGCTGCTAACTTGGCTCGCGTTCTGCCTCAGGGCCTGGAGGGTCGCGTGGATCGCTCCACCTGGCAGATTCCCGCCATCTTCTCCCTGATTGGTTCGCTGGGCAACGTGCCCCTTGCCGACCTGGAGCGCACCCTGAACCTGGGCGTGGGCATGATCGCTATCGTTGACCCCTCCGTGGCTGAGGCTGCTACCAAGCGCCTGAACGACCGCGGTATCCCCTCTTGGATTATGGGTGACGTTGTTGCCGCCGGTGAGCCCGAAGCTAACAACCCCGATTACGTTCAGGGCGCTAAGGGCGTGGACGGCGGCGCGGTTCGCCTGCTGGGCTCCTACGCTTCCTAAGGACGCTTTCTCCAGTAGACAGCGAGCGCCAGCTTGCTGATGCTGATGATTCAATAGACCGGGGCGGTCACCGATGCGGTGGCCGCCCCGGTCTTTTGTGTGCATATAGGCTGCGCCAGGTGCTGATTGTTTGTAGTGTTGGTTCCCAATGTCACTAGATGTGCGCCCTACCGGCGGTACGTACTGTCAGACATGCCTACAGCCAGCTTTTTCTATAATTTCACGCGCATTTCAGGCTATTTTTATTTTTTAATATCAACGGCATTTGAGTACTTGCATACCAGTGTTAAAACATTTATTTTTTACCCTACCCTTCAAGATGTACCACATAGCAAGCCCCTCACCCCTAAGTCTTCAAGCTTCACCCACATAAACCCTCAATGATTAGGCATTATCCAGTCTTCACGAGTTGATTTTTCACACATTACCTCTTCAAAAACTACTTCAAAGATCCCTCAATCTACCCCTGAAGTGATACTTTAGAGAAGTACATTGCACACCGTCTAAAAGAGTTCTTTCAGTAGACGAAAAGGATAAAGATTCCCCTATTCTCTCGCCCCGATTAATGCGTCAGAGATCCCAAAATATATCTCCTTTCGCCCCGCAAAACCATCTACAAGACACCTCCTAAAAGACACAGGTGAAACGCACTCGTACACCCTCGCACAATCCGCGCAAGATACCTACAACAGGAGAACCAGATGAGGCTTCCATATTTCGACGCGCAGCCCGCCGAAACACCCCCTCACCACCCCTACACCAACACCAGCCGTCGCAAGCGCCCCGCACACGTAGCCCTGAGCCTGTTCGTCGCCGGTGCACTCATCTTCGGAGGCGACCTGCCCGCAGCCCTCGCACAGGCGCCCAGCGACGAAGCCACCCTGGCAGCAGCTCAGGCAGCACCCCAGATTGAAGGGCCCGTAAGCCCCCTCAATCTGATGCACAATGGCGCAGCACGCCCTAACACCCCCACCGCAGCTGCTCCGGGTACGCTCCCCCAGCAGAAGTTCGACCGCTTCATCGTCACATACACCCAAGAAGCTAAGCAGCGTAAGCAGCAGAACGAAGGCAATCAGGACGCAATCCAAGACATCGCTAATGACGTTAAAGACACCGTTGATGTTGCCAGCGAATCTCTGAACGTCGACACCCAAATCCTGCGCAATACCTCCACAGATGACACTGTCGTTCAGACCTCCAAGAGCCTGAACAAAAATGAGGCAAAGGAGTTCATGTCACAGGTCGCCTCCGACCCGGACGTAGCCTCCGTAGAACCCGACTACATCAACCACCCCGCATACCTCCAGGACATCACCTTCACGTACAACGACCCGCAGTACAGCAAGCAGTGGAACCTCACCAACCCCACCACCGGTGTCCAGAACACCGGTAACGCCCGACTGCGCCGCGGTGCCCACGTCAAGGTCGCCGTACTCGACACCGGCTACGTACCGCACCCCGACCTGGTCACTGGCATGGCAAACGGCTACGACTTCATCAGCGACCCCCTCAGCGCCCGCGACGGCGACGGCCGCGACCCCAACCCCAGGGATGAAGGCGACTACGCGCCCTACAACCTCTGCAAGGACCAGGCGAACGCCCACACTTCCACCTGGCACGGCACCAGCGTTGCCGGCATTATCGGTGCCCGCGGCGGCAACGGCATGGGCATCGTTGGTACCGCCGACCTCGCCCGTGTGCAGCCCGTGCGCGTGCTGGGCCGATGCGGTGGCCGCACCTCCGACATTGCCGACGCCATCATCTGGGCAGCCGGCGGACACGTTGACGGAGTACCGGATAACACCTACCCCGCCAAGATCATCAACATGTCCCTAGGCACTGTGAGCTCCTGCCCCGCCGCTTACCAGCGCGCCATCGATATTGCACGTTCCAGGGGCGCAATCGTTGTCGCCGCGGCAGGTAATGGCAACACGGATGCTTCCAAGTACGCGCCCGCCAACTGCAGGGGCGTTATCACGGTTGGCGCAACCACCAAGGCTGGCACGCGAGCATCATTCTCGAACTACGGCACGAGGGTGAACATTTCGGCACCGGGTGAGGACATCCTCACCCTGTCCATGAACAGCCTCGACCGCCCGGATAACACCAAGTTCAGCTACGACTACGAGAGCGGCACTTCCATGGCAGCGCCGCACGTCTCCGCCCTGCTGGCTCAGCAGCTGATCAACGGCACCACCATGACCACCGAGCAGGTATACCAGGCGTTCACCCTCATGAGGACGAACCGCATCAAGTGCGATAAGTACTTCTGTGGACGAGGCCTTATCAACAGCTTCTACCTCGCGAAGAAGGCAGGAAACCTGGACGCCAACGGCAAGCTTGCCTTCCAACGCCCGCCGCGCAAGGTCATCTCCAAGGGTTTGAGCACTGGCACGTCTAAGGAAAAGATCGCCGACGGTGCAGGCAAGGCTGAGGCAGCTGAGGCAACCACTGCAGCATCCACGCAGGCGACTGGCACCGATGAGCAGAACCTCGCTGACGACTACGACCGGATTCCTGGCGCCCCCGCAATGGAAATCCTCGAAGATGCCCAGGTCTACGACCTGAACGGTGACATCGAGCCCATCACCCAGGAGGAACCGCTGGTCACCAGCCCGGTGCAGAAACCCCGCGAGGCCGAAGAAAAGCACTAACCACCCATGCCGGAGTGAATCTTCATAAGATTCGCTCTGCAGGTATAGCAGAGCCCCCGATGAGAGAACTCATCGGGGGCTTTTCGTGCCTAAACCCTAACTCGACTAGCGAAGCTGACTAGCGGCGGTTACCGGTCGCGAAACCAAGATAGCCATTGTTCGGGTAGCCGCTGTTCGGGTAGATGTTCGCAGAAGCACCATACCAGGAGCGGTAACGCGGGGTGTGGCCGTAACGCGGACGCGACGGGTAGGAGGGGCGAGTCACCGGGCGGGACGGGCGAGTCACCGGGCGGCTGGCCTTCGGAGCCGGGGTCACCTTCGGTGCGGGGGCTTGCTGACGCTTAGCGTCCTCCTCAGCCTTCTTGCGTGCCGCCTCTTCAGCCGCCTTCTTACGTGCGGCCTCCTCCTCAGCCTTCTTGCGTGCCGCCTCAGCCGCGGCAGCATCCGCAGCCTCGCGGTCGGAACGGACCTGCTGAACCGCGCGCGCCGCATTCACAATGCCGGAACCGCACGCGGATTGGTCGCACTCAACGCCCTGAGAGGTGGACTGCAGGGCTTTCTTCGCCTGGGCGTACGTCAGCTTCGGGTCGACCGCCTTCATGAGCGCCACAATACCGGCAACATGCGGCGCCGCCATGGAAGTGCCCTGGTACTCGGCGTAATCAGCCTTACCGGGAGCAGTCTTGCCGGCGTTCAGGGTGGAGAGAATACCGCCACCCCAGTAGCGGCGGTCGCCACCGGGGGCGCTCACGTCCACGCGGGAGCCGTAGTTGGAGAAGTAGGAGCGCTTGCCGTTCTTATCGGTTGCGCCCACGTTGATGACGTCCTCGCAGTTGCCGGGGCTGGACTTCGAGGCATCAAAGTTGTTGTTACCCGCAGCAACGACCACGATGGAGCCGCGCTTATTCGCCTGAGCAATCGCCTGGCGGTACGGGGTGGTGCAGGTGCCCTCACTACCGATGGACATGTTAATGACCTGGGCGGGGTTCTGGTTTGCCGGAACGCCGCGCACGCTACCGCCGGCAGCCCAAATAATGCCGTCGGTGATGTCCGAGTCGAAGCCACCGCAGGCGCCCAGAACGCGCACGGGCACGATCTTCGCCTCGGGTGCCACACCGGCAATGCCCTCGTTATTGTTCGCGATAGCGGCAATAGTGCCCGCCACGTGGGTGCCGTGCCAGTCGGAGGCGGTCGCCTTCGAACCGGTGAAGCACTGGTTGTCTACGGTCCAGTTGCCGGCATCGGTCGGGTCGGAGTCGCGGCCGTTACCGTCGTTGGAGAACGCCGACTCGGCAATGAAGTCGTAGCCGGGCAGCACGTTAACGTCCAAGTCCGGGTGGGCGGTAATGCCGGAGTCCAGCACCGCCACGGTTACGCCCTTACCGCGGGTGGTGCCCCACGCCTCCAGCGCAGAGACGCCCTTCTCACCGGTGAGGGACCACATGCGGTTCATCTTCGGGTCGTTGATCTTGACGGTCTCCGAGGTGTTGTCCACGGTGGCGTAGCGGCGCATATCGGGCGACACGGAGGCGACCTTGGAGTTCGCGCTCAGGGCGTTCATGTACTGCTGCGCCTGCGCGGGGGTGAGCTCCGCGGAGGTGGTGACCACGCTGGCATCCAGCGCGGTGGAGCGGACGTAGCTGGTCTTAATGTTCAGCAGCTCGTCAATGCTCTGCACCTCGGAGCTGATGCCCGCGTAGAGTGCGTCGCTCCAGGTTGCCTGCTGGGTACCGGCGGCTGCGGACCAATCAATCTGGTCTGCGGTGGCGTCAGCGGAGGCGGCGTTCTTCGCCTCATCGGTGTAGGTGATGATGAAGCGGTTGTATGCCACGGGCGCGGACTGGGCAGTATTAGCTACCTGTGCCGCCGCAGATGCCTTGGGCTGGGTAGCCTGCGCGGTGGGTGCCGCCACGGCGGGAATCACGCTTGCCGAGAGCAGGCAGGTTGCGGTGACGAAGCTCAGCAGGGAACGCTGTGAGGAGCGTGCCTGCGAGGGGCGAGCAATGCGAAGCATGGACGTCCTTGAGGTGAGTGGTACCGGGTGCGCACGATGCGGCGTAGCGTTGAGGGGGTGTGCTCGGTACGAGTGAATATGGAAGAGTGAGGTGTTAGCGCTGTGCGGTGTTTTCATCGCACGTATCTGCCGGGCAAATATCTCTGTGGGCAGATGCTGTTGTGCGGGGTGGTTGATGCATGGCGCTGTGGTGCGTGGTGTCTGCATTGTGACTTGTGAGGCTGTTGAGGGTAGCTCCACAATATGCATGCACGGGTACGCACCGTGAGATACTCTAGCACCCTTTTTGGGTTACTTTATGAATAAAATAACATTTGTGATGCAAGTCATTTTATGTAAAGATGAGTAAAACTTAAATCTTTACTTTAAGTCTACAAGAATAGTTCGACTAGGCATTTCTTTACCTGCATTTACATGAAAGAAAAATCTCATTATTTACGCCACACTATCAAGCTTTAGCCACTTCACGCATAGGAAAAGGTGCTAGCATAGCGATATCTCACCACATAAACCACTTCCGAAGAACTCCCACACGGGGGTTTAGGGAAAAATACACATCAATGCAGTGATGTGCATTTTCTTTTTTTATTCGCTCCTCACAGGCAAATACACAAAAGAATGCAGATATTTTCTCAAAGGTGCATTTATGTGAGTGGATGACCAACCCACTTGCCGCTTCCGGCACTCACATACGCAAAGGACCCCGATGTCTTTTACCACTCACCCCTCACCGCGCCGCATCGCTCGCGCCGCGCTGAGCCTGGGCACCGCCGCAGCACTCGTCGCGACCCTGGGCGCCCCCGCATCCTTCGCGGCACCCGCCAAGGCTAACGGCACCGAACACGCCAAGGCACACACCACCATCTCCTCCCTCAGCTCCGCACAGCAGAAGGCAGGCTTCAACCGCTTCGTCATCACCTACACCGACAGCGCGCTGAACGCCGGCGGCATCAACTGGGCAAGCCCCGCAGGCACCCAGGTCGCCACCTGGAGCGACGCCCTCTATGCGGGCATCACCTCCGATGTGAAGAGCATTGACGACCTGCTGAAGGTCAAGACCAGCTACGTACGTACTACCGCCCAGAAGGCAACCGTGGTGACCCTCTCTTCGAAGCTCACCGCTGAGCAGGCAGAGAAGTACATGGCGGCTCTGAGCTCCAACGCATCCGTTGCTTCGGTTGAGCCGGACCTGTTGCGCCGCCCCAATGCGCGCCCCAACGGCCGCACCAAGGCTGCCGCTACCCAGGCAAAGCCCGCTGCACAGGCAGCAACAACTCCCGAAGTGACCGCGCCGAACGATACTCTCTATCCGCAGCAGTGGAACCTGCACGGCACCAAGGGCATCTCCGCGCCCGAGGCATGGCAGACCACCCAGGGCGCTGGCGTGACTGTTGCCGTGATTGACTCCGGCATCGTCAAGCACCCCGACCTGGACGCTAACGTTCTGCCCGGCTACGACTTCATCACCGAGCCTGCCATCGCCCGCGACGGCAACGGCCGCGACTCCGACCCGACCGACCAGGGCAACTGGGAAGAAGAGGGCGTCTGCGATGCTGATGCAGAGGCAAGCGAGTCAAACTGGCACGGCACCCACGTTGCCGGCTCCATCGCCGCAATTATGAACAATAAGCGCGGTATCGTCGGTGTGGCACCCTCCACCAAGATTCTACCCGTGCGTGCCCTGGGCATGTGCGGCGGCTACGACTCCGACATTGCGGATGCAATGGTTTGGGCAGCCGGCGGCACCGTTGAAGGCGTTCCCGCGAACTCCAACCCCGCCCAGATTATTAACCTCTCCCTCGGCGGCGAGGGCACCTGCCCCGCAACCTACTCCAAGGCTATTGCTGAGGTGAACAAGCGCGGCGCGATTCTCGTTGTCGCAGCGGGTAACGAGGGGCAGGACACCTCCAAGGTCGCTCCGGCTAACTGCGGCGGTTCGATCGTGGTGGGCGCTACCGACCAGGAGGGTAAGCGTAGCGACTTCTCCAACTACGGCAAGCTTGTTGATGTGAGCGCCCCAGGTAGCAGCATCATGTCCACCGTAGATCTGGGTACCACCGTTTCCACCGGCGCAGGCTACACCGAGTACGACGGCACCTCCATGGCGGCACCTCAGGTTGCTGGCATCATCGCTCTGATGAAGTCCGTGGACCCCTCGCTGAACGCTGAGCGCGCAAAGCAGATTCTAAAGCAGAGCTCCAAGCCACTCACCTGCGATGTGAACGCTTGCGGTTCCGGCATTGTGAACGCTGCGAGCGCACTGGCCGCTCTGCAGGGCAAGAAGGACCCGAACCCCGTGGTCAAGCCCAAGCCCAAGCGTGCCCCCAAGTACCCGACTCGTGCGGCACGTATCGGTTACGTGACGAACCCGGCTGTTAACCACAACCCGCCGTTCCTGATTACCCCCGGTGGTCTGATCCCCGGTCGCTAATCGGCACGTTATCCCTTGGAAGCCGGTGAGCCAATAGGCTTCTGAAGGATGCCACATACAAAAAGCCCCCGTTGAGTTTTTGAACTGCGCCCCGAAACTTGGACGCTATAA
>NZ_KZ627136.1:0-1116 GCF_001811075.1 Rothia sp. HMSC069C03 | reverse complement strand
GGATTGTTATCCAAAAACCATACAGTGAACGCAAACAACAAACAACTTCCTGAAAAGTAAGCCTTCGACCTATTAGTACCAGTCAACTCCACGAGTCTTCAGTCCTCGCTTCCATACCCGGCCTATCAACCTCATCATCTATAAGGAGCCTCACACACCAAAAAGTGCCAGGAAATCTCATCTCGAAACAGGCTTCCCGCTTAGATGCTTTCAGCGGTTATCCCTCCCGAACGTAGCCAATCAGCCATGCACCTGGCGGTACAACTGACATACCAGAGGTTCGTCCGTCCCGGTCCTCTCGTACTAAGGACAGCCTTTCTCAAATTTCCAACGCGCGCAGCGGATAGGGACCGAACTGTCTCACGACGTTCTGAACCCAGCTCGCGTACCGCTTTAATGGGCGAACAGCCCAACCCTTGGGACCGACTCCAGCCCCAGGATGCGACGAGCCGACATCGAGGTGCCAAACCATGCCGTCGATATGGACTCTTGGGCAAGATCAGCCTGTTATCCCCGAGGTACCTTTTATCCGTTGAGCGACGGCCGTTCCACAACGTACCGCCGGATCACTAGTCCCGACTTTCGTCCCTGCTCGACCTGCCAGTCTCACAGTCAAGCTCCCTTGTGCACTTACACTCAACACCTGATTGCCAACCAGGCTGAGGGAACCTTTGGGCGCCTCCGTTACACTTTAGGAGGCAACCGCCCCAGTTAAACTACCCATCAGGCACTGTCCCTGAACCAGATCATGGCCCGAAGTTAGACATCCAGATTGACCAGAGTGGTATTTCAACAACGACTCCACACAAACTAGCGTCCATGCTTCACAGTCTCCCACCTATCCTACACAAGCCAAACCAAACACCAATACCAAACTATAGTAAAGGTCACGGGGTCTTTCCGTCCTGCTGCGCGAAACGAGCATCTTTACTCGTACTGCAATTTCGCCGAGTTCATGGTTGAGACAGTAGGGAAGTCGTTACTCCATTCGTGCAGGTCGGAACTTACCCGACAAGGAATTTCGCTACCTTAGGATGGTTATAGTTACCACCGCCGTTTACTGGGGCTTAAATTCTCAGCTTCGCCCAAAAAGGGCTAACCAATCCTCTTAACCTT
>NZ_KZ627135.1:478117-503762 GCF_001811075.1 Rothia sp. HMSC069C03 | reverse complement strand
CACGCTGCAGAGTCGCTAGAGCCAGGCAAGCCCACCCTGCACCAGTCCTACAACAACCCCGCAGGCACCGGCCGAGCAGAAGGCGACCCCAACGTCTACAAGGGCGACCAGATTAACTTCTACGTCGATGACGGAGGCCCCTACCGCCTCGAAGCAGACATGCTCGCCGGACACGTCGAAATTGAACTCATGCCCTCCTCCTATGTCATCGAGTACGGCAACGGCGATACTGCCACTAACTACACCGCTGGCAAACCGGTCACCACCTACCCTCGTGAGTGTCCGAGGCAGACGGATACCAGCTACGCCTACCAGCGTTCGGGTAACTTCCACGCGTATGCGACCGTGCATTACACGGCTCGTTTCCGCGTGGACGGTGGCTCGTGGCAGATGATGATGGTGACCCCGCAGGCGACCAGTGACCCGCTGCTGATTCGTGTCTGGTGGGTTGATGTGGGCCGCGTAGCCGGTGACTGCAGCTACGACGACACTCGTTGGGGTTGCAAGAACGACCCGACCATGGGTAAGAAGGATAATCCGAACCCGCGTCTGCGCAAGGCCGATATTCGTACCGGTCAGCGCTGGCACCTGAATGACAATGGTGACGGGGATACGGAGTATTCGTTGCACCGCGACTGGCCCGACATGTAAGCCCCTCCCGTGGGTTTTACGTTGAGAAGCCACATGTTCGCCGAGAAGCCACTTTGCTGGTGGCTTTTCGAAACACATGTGGCTTCTCGGCTATCGGGTTCTTCCCTGTGGTTGGTTAGTCTTCCGGTTTCTAACCAGCCCCCCCTATTCACACTTCACACCGATACGAGGAATGTATTTCCATGACTTCCGTTATTTTGAACCGCCGCACACTGTTGAGCGGCGGTACCCTTCTGGGTCTTGGTGCCCTGCTTGCGGCATGCGGCCAGCAGGCGGCTAATGAGGCGAGCGCCTCGGCAGCACCGAGCGAGACCGCCTCCGCCACGCCGAGCGAAATGACTTCCGCTTCAGCTTCTACGGCGGCTTCCGATGCCTCTTCTGCATCAGCTACTCCGAGCCCGGTCATTACCCGCGGCTACTCCGGCGGCTCAAAGGCACCTGACGGGGAGTACCGCGGAGCTGACCCTAACGGTCCGGCACAAAACGTTCCGAAACCTGCATCACCTGAGGACGGATACCGAGAAAAATCCAATGAAGGTCTACGCAAAACACTCAACGCGTGGATTGAATGGAACAACTACGGCACCCAGACCGGAGACTACAGCCAAGCACGCAAATTCGTTGACGGTAGCTTCACGGAACTACTAGATTCCTACGAAGGTCTTGAAGCCCTCTACAAGCGAGGCGGCTGGATTATCGCGGGACTTGATCACTACATTGCTGACGGGAACCCCTGGATTGAGGGGGAGACTTACTTCTGGAAGGCGTACCGGGAGTGGGGTTACGTTATGTACGTTGAACCTAACGGTGATTGGAAGTCTTATGAGAATGATAGAAAGGATGACGACACGTGGAAGTTCTCGTTCAAGTACACCTCTGAAGGTTGGAAGATTATCGATTTTGAACAAGTAGATGACTAAATAGGAAATATAAAGCACTTATTAGTATCGCAAGAATTCTTATTCTTGCTTCGAGAATTTCTCTATCTTCCGCTTTCTAATCAGCATCCCCCATTCACACCACACCGATAGAAGGAATCTACTTCCATGACTTCCGTTTTTCTTACTCGTCGAGCGTTGTTGAACGGCGGCGCACTCATGGGTCTCAGTACCCTTCTTGGAGCCTGCGGTCAGCAAGCTAATAACGAGGCGGCAGCCACGACTTCCGCCGCGCCGAGCGAGACCACCTCGGCGTCTGCGGCGGCTTCTGAATCGCCTTCGGCGAGCGCCACCCCGTCTACTGTTCGAGGCTATTCGGGCGGCTCCAAGGCGCCCGATGGCGAGTATCGCCCGGCTGACAAGCACGGTCCAGCACAGAATGTACCGAAACCCAATGCTCCGGAAGACGGCTACAACGAAAAGTCTCTAGAGGGCATGCGTAAGACGATGGATGCCTGGATTTTGTGGGGTAATTACGGTACTCAAACTGGCGATTACTCGATGACTTTCAAGTTCATGTCCCCTACTTTTGAAGACGAACGTAAGGCCTATACAGGCGTCGAGGACCTTTACAAGAGAGGCGGATGGGTCATTGGCGGTATAAACCATTATCTTGCTGACGGTAACCCCTGGTCAGAAGACGGTGAAACCTATTTCTGGAAGGCGTACCGCGAATGGGATTACGAGACTTATGTTGAATCTGACGGTAGC
The DNA here is from genome assembly GCF_001811075.1 of Rothia sp. HMSC069C03. NCBI lineage: Bacteria > Bacillati > Actinomycetota > Actinomycetes > Micrococcales > Micrococcaceae > Rothia > Rothia sp. HMSC069C03. The sequence goes on along the minus strand of NZ_KZ627135.1, from coordinate 501,462 downwards.
TGGCGCAAATGGAGTAATGACGATAAAACCGATGACACCTTTAGATTTGAGCTGAAGCACAACGGGCAGAAATGGGAAATCATGAATTATGAGCCCGTTGATGACTAGTCCCTCCAGCCGATCCTAAAAGTCCGCACCCCGCAGATATCCCGCATCCCACAGACACCCAGCAGACATTCCGCAGACACGCAGAAGCCACATGTGTTTCGAAAAGCCACTTCTTTGGTGGCTTTTCGAAACACATGTGGCTTCTCGGCGTTAATTAGACCGTTATTTAGACCGTCGGCTAGACCCTAGTTGCCGAAGCCCTGCAGGGTTGCTGCCCAGGCGCGGCGCGCCTCCAGAGCTTCCTTGGCCTTGGCGATCTTCTTGGAGTCGCCGCCCTTTTCAGCTGCGGCGAGCTCTGCTTCCAGTTCGGCGAGGGAGTCCTCGATCTGTGCGAGCAGGGAGTTCGCGCGTGCCGCCTTGGCGGGGTCGTTGCGCTTCCACTTTGCCTCTTCGGCACCGTTGATTTCGTCCTGAATGCGGCGAAGCTCGCCGTCGACGCGGCGCAGGTCGTTGCGGGGTACGCGGCCTGCCGCATCCCAGCGGTCCAGGATCTTCTCGAAGGCTGCCTTCGCCGCCTCAATGTCTTCGACGGGCAGGAGTGCGCGTGCTTCTTCGAGCAGCGCTTCCTTGACCTTGAGGTTTTCGGCGTAGACTGCGTCCTGCGCTGCTTCGGCTTCGTTGCGGGCGTTGAAGAACACGTCCTGTGCCGCGCGGAAGCGTGCCCACAGCTTGTCGTCTTCGCGGCGGTGGCCGCGGGGTACCTGCTTCCAGGCGCGCATCAGGTCGCTGTATGCGCGGGAAGTTTCAGACCAGTCAGTGGAGGTGGACAGCTCTTCCGCACGTGCGATCAGCTCTTCCTTGGCACGCTTGATGCGTGCGTTGCGGTCGTCCAGCTGCGAGAAGTGTGCGCGGCGGTTGCGGTCGAAGGTGGTGCGGGCTGCGCGGAAACGCTTCCACAGCTCGTCCTCTACGCTCTTTGCCAGGTGAATTTCGCGCTGTGCCTTCTTCCACGCTTCGAACAGTTCGTTCATGCGGGAGTGGGAGTTCTTCCAGTGAATCTGGTCAGGATCCTGGCCGGCAATCTGCTCGGCTTCCGCGACGATTTCTTCGCGGACGGCGAGGGCGCGTTCACGGTTTTCGGTGCGTGCCTGCTGCTGCTTTTCGTCGAGTTCAGCGATCTGCTCTGCGAGGGAGATGAGGCGCTTCTGCAGGCCGGAGTAGTCACCGACCATGTTGCGCACACCAATCTGTGCACCGATGGAGGTGATGCCCTTCTGCAGGTCTGCGGCGGGGGCGTTGTTAGCGAGGCGGGATTCGAGCAGGGCAACCTGCGCCTCGACGTTTTCAAACTTGCGGGCGAAGTAGCTGAGCGCTTCTTCTTCGGAGGCGCCGGGCAGCTGGCCTACGGCGTATTCTTCGCCGTCGACAATGACGAAGACGTGGCCGTCCTCGGAGACGCGGCCGTACTGGCGTGCCTTTTCGAGGTTTACAGTGTCGTCGGGTTTGGTAGTCACCGCTATAACTCTTTCACTCGGGGGTGCTGGGGGTGGGGCGCCTTTGCGCTGTTCCCCGTGGTGGGCACCCGTTTGGGTGTGCGTGTGCACCTCCTAAGCATAGCCTCTGTGGGGTGTGTGTGAGTAGTGTCTGGTCGTGTTGTGTTGTGGGCGAACCTGCCGGCTGCGGGTTTGCGTGGGTTTGTGTCGGGTGAGCTGGGGGAGTGGGTGCTGTGCTGGGGTGGGTGTTGGTATGATGGGTAGATATGCCCGGAGGTGTTCCGGGGTTTTGTTGTCGAGTTCTTTGTCAAGGAGTATCGCGTATGGCTCGCAAGGCTTCGCTGTCTGGTTTTCCCGAGTATCTTCCGGCTGAGCGGTTGGTTGAGAATCATGTTCTGGACACTTTGCGTGAGACTTTTGAGTTGCACGGTTTCTCCCCGATTGAGACTCGTTCGGTAGAGACTATTGAGCAGCTGCTGCGCAAAGGTGAGATAGACAAGGAAGTTTACGCAATTTCTCGCCTGCAGGAGGACGAGGCTGCGAAGGCTAAGGAAAAGCTGGCTCTGCACTTTGACCTGACCGTGCCGTTTGCCCGTTACGTGGTGGAGAACGCCGGTTACTTGAATTTCCCGTTCTCGCGTTACCAGATTCAGAAGGTGTGGCGTGGTGAGCGTCCGCAGGAGGGTCGTGCCCGCGAGTTCACTCAGGCTGATATTGACGTGGTTGGTGACGGCGAGCTGCCGTTCCGTTACGACGTGACCTTGGCGCTGGTTGTTGTTGATGCGCTGTCGAAGCTGCCGATTCCTGAGTTCAAGCTGCGTGTGAATAACCGCAAGCTGGCTGAGGGTTTCTACCTGGGCTTGGGTTTGACTGATACTGCGGCTGTTCTGCGTTCTATTGACAAGCTGGAGAAGATTGGTGCTGAGCGTGTGGCTGAGGAGCTACAGGCTGAGGCTGGTGCGAGCGCGGATGCTGCCGCTGCCGCCCTGGAGCTGGCGCAGATCCGCACTGAGGATGCTTCTTTCGTGGAGCAGGTGCGTGCGCTTGCGGCTAAGTATTCGGTGGAGCATGAGCTGCTGGATCAGGGTCTTGCTGAGCTGGCTGAGGTCATTGAGGAGGCGGCTCGCCGTGCGCCGGGTAAGGTGCTGGCTGACCTGTCGATTGCTCGCGGTTTGGACTACTACACCGGCACCGTGTATGAGACTGTTCTAGTTGGTCACGAGTCGCTGGGTTCGATCTGTTCGGGTGGCCGTTATGAGTCGCTGGCGTCGAACGGTAAGAAGACGTACCCGGGTGTTGGCCTGTCGATTGGTGTGACTCGTGTGGTGGCTCGTATTCTGTCGCAGGGTTTTGCGCAGGCGAGCCGTAAGGTGCCTTCGGCTGTGTTTGTTGCCCTGACGAATGATGAGGGCTGGTCGGCCGCGAATGATGTTGCGGATGCGCTGCGTGCCCGCGGTATCGCGTGTGAGGTGTCTGCGAATGCGGCGAAGTTCGGTAAGCAGATTAAGTACGCTGAGAAGCGCGGCATTCCGTTCGTGTGGTTTATTTCTTCGGATGAGTCGGGTGCCCCGGTTCACGAGGTGAAGGACATCCGTTCGGGTGAGCAGGTTGCTGCTGATCCGGCTTCGTGGATGCCGCCGGCTGAAGACCTGCACGTTCAGATTGTGCGTGCTAAGGGCCTGTAAACATTAGGGGCCTGTATCGTAGGGCCTGTAATGCCTGCGGTGTTTGGCCGCTGTAATATCTGGCTGCTGTAGTAATTTGGTTGCTGTAGCCTGCATATGGATGTGTACCCGCCTGGTGGGGAGGATGTTAACCTCCCTGCCGGGCGGGTCTTTTTATGCGGGCCCAGATTTTCGATAGGCTAGTGTCTTCGCCGTGGGTCTTTAACCCGGGGTGAAGACACTAACCTATCGACTGAGGCGTTCCCTCGCTTTATCTCAAGAGTAGGTTCCGCAAATGGGTCACGACCTCCAGCTCCTTGTTGAAGATGTCAGCCCACGTGAGGTGCACGACCGTCCACCCGGCGCGGGTCAGTGCGCGGTCGCGGGCTGCCTCGTAGCGGTCCCTGCCGGAGTGGTCCACGTATTTCTGTTCACCGTCGAATTCGAGAATGACGCGCACCTCGGGCCAGGCGAAGTCTACCCGGTAGTTACGGCCCTCGCACGAAATCGGGTACTGCGTTACGGGGAGGGGCAGCCTGTGTTCCATGAGCAGGCATCGGGTGAGGCTTTCACCGGCCGACTCACTGGATGCATCCACCGCCTGCGCCAGGAAAGGTCCTGCGGAACCGCCGTACCCCGTGAGGTTCAGTAGAATCTCGGTTACCTCGTGGGGTTCCAGTAGTCCCCGCCGCATGATGGAGTCAGCGAGGACTACCGCCTCCCGAAAGGGCATGCTACGCGCGCAATCCTGCAGCGTGCGAGCCACCGTCGTAACCATGATGGAGGTGCCCGGCAATCTGGTGACTTCCTCGGGGCCGGTGGCGCTGTAATGCCGGGTGATTCTTCCCTTATCAGAGGTGCTATGACTACAGCTATACACGCTTATCATTTGGGGAACAGAGAGTACATCAAGTCCCCATAGCGCCGCGGCTGATGTGTGGGAGAAGATCCCTTGAAGACCCATCATCTGAGCAGCGATGCACCGTACCGTGAGCCGCTCTTCGGGGGTGAGCGCTTGGGCATCGCGGGTGTAAATATAGGCTCCTCGCTGGATACGTTGCAGAGACCCTTCCGCCACTAGCTTGCGAATGCGTTTCGGACCGATTCCTCGCAGGTTGAGCATCTGGGAGTTCAGCACGAATGGGTGTAGTTCTGCGGTACGGGTAATTTCTGGTGTAGCCGGTAGTACGTTTGGGACGCGTTGCCACGGAATAGTTGCTGTGTTCATAGGCTTTATCCTGGCAGGCTGTGTGAGGTTGTGGGGCTTGTTCGTGAAATCTGTGGATAACTTCGCGGATTCTACCGAAAAAGTGTTTGTCCACAGGCATGCGGAGTGGATTCCCCGGTAATACTTCGATAGGGTAGTGTCTTCACCCCGGGTTAAAGACCCACGGCGAAGACACTAACCTATCGACCGCAGACACCCACGAACCTGCCGCCCTACCTGCACCCCCGCCTCTGCACCCCATTTTCTGGCGCCTGACTTGCCCAGACTTGCCCCGACCCGCCATCGACCTGCCCGGAGGGGATACAATATATGAGGCGCACGCAGTGTGCGCATATCATCAACCGCGTGTACCCGGCTACTGTCTATAGTCGTGAGGTGCCCGCTATGAAAGGAATGTCTGTGCTTCGCACTCACACCAACGGCGAGCTGACCGCCGCAAATATTGGAGAGACTGTTACCTTGACCGGTTGGGTGGCTCGCCGCCGCGACCACGGTGGTGTCGCTTTCGTTGACCTGCGTGACCGTGAGGGTGTCACCCAGTGTGTTTTCCACAATGAGGCTGATTTTGAGCACCTGCGCAACGAGTATGTGCTGCGTGTGACCGGTCTGGTGACTAAGCGCCCGGAGGGTAACGAGAACCCGAACCTGGCGACCGGCGAGATTGAGGTTGAGGTGTCCGCCGTTGAGGTGCTGAACACTGCCGCTCCGCTGCCTTTCCAGATTGACGAGCACGTTGAGGTGGGTGAGGAGGCGCGCCTGCGCTACCGCTACCTGGACCTTCGCCGCCCGGAGCCGGCTCGCATCATGCGCCTGCGTTCGGACGCGAACCGTGCGGCACGCAACCTGCTGGCCGAGGACGGCTACATTGAGGTTGAGACCCCGACCCTGACCCGTTCCACCCCTGAGGGTGCGCGTGACTTCCTGGTACCGGCTCGTTTGGCCCCGGGTTCTTGGTATGCTCTGCCGCAGTCCCCTCAGCTGTTCAAGCAGCTACTGCAGGTGGGCGGTATTGAGAAGTACTACCAGATTGCTCGTTGCTACCGTGATGAGGACTTCCGTGCGGACCGTCAGCCTGAGTTCACTCAGCTGGACATTGAGGCGTCGTTCGTTGATCAGGAAGACATCATTGAGCTGGGCGAGCGCATCGTTGAGGCTGTGTGGAACCTGATTGATGTGAAGGTTCCCCGCCCGATTCAGCGCATTACCTACAAGGATGCGATGGAGAAGTACGGTTCGGACAAGCCTGACCTGCGTTTTGGTCTGGAGCTGACTGAGCTGACCGAGTACTTCAAGGACACCACTTTCCGCGTGTTTAAGGCTCCTTACGTGGGTGCTGTGGTCATGCCCGGCGGTGCTTCTCAGCCTCGCCGTACCCTGGACGCTTGGCAGGAGTGGGCTAAGCAGCGTGGCGCTAAGGGCCTGGCGTATGTCCTCGTTCAGGAGGATGGCGAGCTGACCGGCCCGGTTGCTAAGAACATTACTGACGCTGAGCGTGCTGGCCTGGCTGAGGCTACCGGCGCGAAGCCCGGCGACTGCATCTTCTTCGCTGCTGGTGAGGCTAAGGCTTCCCGTGCGCTGCTGGGTGCTGCTCGTGTTGAGATTGGTCACCGTACCGGCCTGATTAAGGACGGCGAGTGGTCATTCGTGTGGGTTGTTGACGCTCCCATGTTCGAGTCTTCTGCTGAGGCTACTGAGTCCGGTGACGTGGCTCTGGGTCACTCCGCGTGGACTGCTGTGCACCACGCGTTCACCTCCCCGAAGCCCGAGTTCATGGATACTTTCGACACTGACCCGGGTTCGGCTCTGGCGTACGCTTACGACATTGTCTGTAACGGTAACGAGATTGGTGGCGGTTCGATCCGTATTCACCGCCGTGACGTGCAGGAACGCGTGTTCGCTGTGATGGGCATTGGTGAGGAAGAGGCTCAGGAGAAGTTCGGCTTCCTGCTGGATGCGTTCAAGTACGGCGCGCCGCCCATGGGTGGTATTGCGTTCGGTTGGGACCGTATTGTGTCTCTGCTGGCTGGCGTTGATTCAATCCGCGAGGTTATTGCGTTCCCGAAGACCGGTAATGGTTTCGATCCGCTGACTGCGGCTCCTGCACCGATTACTCCGGAGCAGCGTAAGGAAGCTGGCGTTGATTTCAAGCCGAAGAAGAAGGACGAGGAGTAATCTTCTCTAGTCTTTGGTCGTGCGCCTCGTAGGGGGTGTGGGCCTGTGCGGCGTGAACCCGGTGGGCGTTGAGTTGTGCCGGGGTTTCTGTTGAGGGTGGGCTGTGTATTCTGCTGGTGCAGGGTCGCAGCCCACCTTTTGTATCAAGTGGCGTGCGTGCCGTTTTGTGTACTAACCAAAGGTGGAGGGGAGCATGCGTATTCTGATTGCCGGCCCGAGCGGTAGCGGTAAGACGACGTTCGCGGCGCGGTTGGGGCGCCTCCTGGACATTCCGCATACGGAGATGGACTCGTTGCATTGGGGTCCGAGCTGGACTCCGCGCCCTAGTTTTGAGGCGGATGTTCAGGCGCTCATTGAGCGGCCTGCATGGATTACGGAGTGGCAGTATCCGCAGGTGCGCGGCCGCCTGCTGGAGCGTGCGGATGTGGTGATTTACTTGCGCTATAGCCGTGCGGTGGTCATGTGGCGTGTGGTTCGCCGGACGGTGCGCCGTGCGGTGACGGGTCAGAGGCTGTGGGCTGATAATGTGGAGCCGCCGCTGAAGAATATTCTGCGCGACCCGGACAACATGATCCGGTACACGTGGAGGAGCTACCCGCATGTTGGGGAATTGCTGGCGGAGGCTCGATGGCAGCATCTGCAGAAGCGTTTTATTGAGTTTCGTACCCCGCGGGCGGCGAACCAGTTTTTGCGTGCCGTGCAGCTGCGCGGCGTGCTCTGAGGCTGTTACCTCTAGAACAGCGGCTCCCCTAAACCAGCCGCCGAGTGTGGTGTCGAAAGAGATATATGAGCCCGGTGAAGACCGGCTCCAAGTTGAAAGGTGAAAGATGCGAGTAGTTATTCAGCGCGTGACCCGCGCGGCGGTGCGCGTGGCGGGTGAGACGGTCGGCACGATTGACCAGCCCGGCTACCTGGTTCTGGTCGGTATCACTCACGGTGACGGTGCGGCGCAGATTGCGAAGCTTGCCGATAAGACCGCGAACCTGCGCCTGCTGGAGGGGGAGAAGTCCCTGCTCGATGAGGGCGCACCCGTGCTGGCGGTCAGCCAGTTCACCCTGTACGGGGATGCGAAGAAGGGTCGCCGCCCCTCCTGGTCTGCCGCTGCGCCCGGTGCGGTGAGCGAGCCGCTGTTCAACGACTATGTGGAGGCGCTGCGTGAGCGTGGCCTGCACGTGGAGACCGGCGTGTTCGGTGCGGACATGCAGGTGGAGCTGGTCAATGACGGCCCGGTGACCCTGATTCTCGATAGTGAGACCCTCTAGGCCGGCGCTTTCGATAGGTTAGTGGATTGCCCCGGGGTTTAAAACCCACGGCGAAGACACTAACCTATCGAAAACCCGTGTGGTGTCACGCCGCGAGCTAAATCCGCAACTGTATATCCACATCCCGTACCCGCCTCCAGATTGTGAAACGATAGAGTAAGACTATGGCTGATTCCCTCTTTGATCTTGAGTTGCCCGATGACGGGGACCGCGTGAGCCTGATTGGTGCACCCGCTGAGGAGCCCTCCTCGCGTGCCTCTGCGTCGCGTGCGCGCTCTGCCCGTTCGGCGTCTCGTGCGCCGTTGGCGGTGCGTATGCGTCCACGCACGATTGATGAGGTCCTCGGCCAGGAGCATCTGCTGACTCCGGGTGCGCCTCTGCGCGTGTTGGCGGGGGAGAACGCCGGCCCGGCTGGCCCGTCCTCGGTGATTTTGTACGGCCCTCCGGGTACGGGTAAGACCACCCTGGCGCATGTGATTGCGCGCGCGCCGGGTCGTAAGTTTGTGGAGCTTTCGGCGATTACCGCGGGCGTGAAGGATGTGCGCGCGGTCATGGATCAGGCGCTGCTCGACCGTGACATGTACGGCACGACCACCGTGCTGTTCCTCGACGAGATTCACCGTTTTACAAAGGCTCAGCAGGATGCGCTCCTGCCCGGCGTGGAGAACCGCTGGGTGATTCTGGTGGCGGCTACGACGGAGAACCCGTCGTTCAGCATTATTTCGCCGCTGCTCTCGCGCTCGCTACTGTTACGGGTTCATTCGCTGGAGCAGTCCGATATTGAGCGTCTGATTGACCGTGCGTTGGCTGATCCGCGCGGTTTTGATGGTGCGGCGGTCATTGATGAGGATGCGCGCGCCCACCTCGCGGCGGTTTCTGGAGGCGACGCTCGCCGCTCTCTGACTTCCCTGGAGGCGGCGGCTGCGATTGCCTTTAGCGAGGCCGAACAGGCTTCGGTAGAATCTGCCCGCTCCGCTGAGGATTTGGCAGATTCGGCAGACTCGGTAAATTCGGCAAATCAGGCGGGGGAGAAGTCTACGAAACCTGCCGCGCCCGTGCGCATCACCCTGGCGCGCGCTACGGAGGCGGTGGACCGCGCCGCAATCCGCTACGACCGTTCGGGCGATCAGCATTATGACGTGGTGAGTGCCTTCATTAAGTCCATGCGTGGCTCTGACGCGGATGCCGCGGTGCACTACCTGGCGCGCATGCTGGAGGGCGGCGAGGATCCGCGTTTTGTGGCTCGTCGCATCATGATTTTGGCGAGTGAGGATATTGGTCTGGCTGATCCGCAGGCGCTGCAGGTGGCGACGGCTGCGGCGCAGTCAGTGGCGCTGGTGGGTATGCCGGAGGCGCGTATTATCCTCTCGCAGGCGGTGATTTATTGTGCGCTTGCGCCGAAGTCGAACGCCGCGTATAACGCTATTAATCGTGCGATTGCAGATGTGCGTGCGGGTGCTGCCGGTCAGGTTCCGGTGCATTTGCGTGATGGCCATTATGCGGGGGCTAAGCAGTTTGGTCACGGCGTGGGGTACATTTATGCCCATGATGAGCCGGGTCACGTGGCGGCGCAACAGTATCTGCCGGATACTCTGCGCGGTACGGTCTATTACGAGCCGACTCAGCATGGTTTTGAGCGTACGTTGACGGAGCGTCGTGAGCGTATTCGCCGTATTTTGGATGCGGCTCCGGCGCAGGATACGACCCGTTAGCTCACGCGGCTCTCATCGAGTCGCCTACTACTTTGACTGCTGACCGCCGGGGGAGCGGTGCGGTAGGCAAGTAGCCGTATAGAGCAGGTAGCTGTATAGGACTGAGTGCAAACAGAAAGCGGTGCGTAGTACCTCGGTAGTACTGCGCACCGCGTCAGAGTTTTGAGTTGTGATAGAAGTCTTGACTGTCGGCCTTCCCGGAAGGGCAGAGGTCAAGCTCGTTATGTTCTCTAGTCTAGGCGATTTAGGGGTATAGAATCAAGCTATTTCCCATAAAGACACAGGTTAAAAATAACGAAATGATTACAATTCAACATCTCAGCGCCGTGATTTTCCGGGGAAGGCGCATCTAAAGAGTCCTGACGGGCATAAATAATCCCTGTGGGGTCGTGTGGGTAAGTATCAAAAACCCACACGCACAGGATTTGAACCAATGATTTCCCAAAAGGCTGGTAAAGCCCGGGTGCATCCGGTAAGCTTGACGGGTCTGGCAATTACTACGCCCGCATCTATGCGGGTGTCAGTAATGTAGCTGCGGGGTACTCTGCCCCGAGCTCTCCGCCCCACCGCCGTACAGCAACGACCGAATCGGTCGCGTACGGATTCCGGCGGGGTCAACCGAGGAGGCCAGTATTCAACAGACTGAGGCCTCACCCGTGAGGGTGCAGGAGCCTCACATATGAAAGGTAGATTGTGGCTAAGCACAACCGCACCCGCCGTACCGTGCGTCAGTCCCGTGCCCTGGGCATTGCACTGACCCCGAAGGCAGAAAAGTACCTCGAGCGTCGTCCTTACGGCCCCGGCCAGCACGGCCGTGCCCGCAAGAAGGCTGACTCCAACTACGCTACCCAGCTGAAGGAAAAGCAGCGTCTGCGCGCTCAGTACAACATCCGCGAGGCACAGATGCGCCGCGCATACCTCGAGGCAAAGCGTACCGAGGGCCAGACCGGTAAGAACATGGTCGAGCTGCTCGAGACTCGCCTCGACGCTCTGGTTCTGCGTGCAGGCTTCGCCCGCACCATTGCACAGGCACGTCAGATGGTTGTTCACCGTCACATCATGGTTGACGGCGTTCGCGTGGACCGTCCCTCGTTCCACGTCAAGCCCGGCCAGCTGATCCACGTTCACCCCAAGGCTGAGAAGACCACCCCCTTCCAGGCTGCGGCTGCAGGTGAGAACCAGGCAGTTCTGCCCGAGGTTCCCGCATACCTGAACGTTGAGATCGAGAAGCTGCACGCAAAGCTTGAGCGCAAGCCCAAGCGCGAAGAGATCCCCGTGATCTGCGATGAGCAGCTGGTCGTTGAGTACTACTCGCGTCTGGCATAATCTCGATTTTTCGAGAAGCAACCCGTCCTGCACCGTTCGGTGGGGGCGGGTTGTTCCCGTTTAACGCGCGGGTTTTTGGGGTATATACACCAGAGGGCAGTGGTGCTGCTGAACCTGTGAATCTTCCGTCGCTGGGAGTTTCATGAGAGTTTAGGGGGCGTTTGAAGGATTTTTCGACTAAAATAGGGGATTGAACTGTGTATACATTCCTGAACTGTACGCACAATCCGGCTGCGTGCCACGGTGGCATGCGGTCCTGTACGACTATTGATAAGCATCATGCATTGAGCGGAATGGGGTTATAGATGACCGGCGGAGATATTGCGGGCCTGATTGCGGCAGGAGTTTTTGCGATTCTGGTGGCTCTTCTTGCGCTACCCATTATTCGCCTGACTAAGGTGTTTGATGAGCTTATCGTGACGATTCGTTCGCTGAACCAGAGCACCGGCCCCCTCATTGAAGAGGTGACCCGCACTGTGGTGACCACCAATGAGCAGCTGGAGAAGGTTGACGACATCACCTCGAACGTTTCGGATGCATCCGCGAACGTTTCTGCGCTGTCCTCGTTGGTGACCTCGACTGTGGGTCAGCCGCTGATTAAGGTTGCGTCCTTCTCGTACGGTGTGCGTCAGGCGTTCCGTGGCGGTAAGCCCGGCGATGCACACGGCACCGCTGGCAACACCGGCAATACCCACGCTGGCGGTCAGTACGGTTCGGCACAGTCCTCTTACTCTGCAGGCGGTGAGAACTAATGGGTCTGCTTCGTTCAGCTCTTCTACTTGGCGCCGGTGCGGCGGTGGGTTACTTCGCTTCCAGGCGTGCCGCCTCCGAACCTGCTCAGCGTACCCCCGGCAGCGCCCTGCTCATGCGTGAGCACGGTGAGCTTGCCCTCAACCCGGAGTCTCAGATGGGAAAGTTCTTCGATTCGCCGATTGGCAAGCCCCTGCAGCCGTATGCGTTGCGTGCTGTTGAGTTCGCCGCCCGCGTGCGTGAGGGCATGCAGGAGAAGGAGATGGAGCTCAACGCTAAGGTGGAGCGCCAGAAGCAGGATTTGCGTCCTGGCTCCCTGGATACGTGGGACCGCCAGATGAGCTCGACTGAGATTGAGTCCACGAACCGCCGTCTGGCTGAGCGTGAACTCATTGAGGTGGAGGCTGAGATTGCCTCCTTGGAAGAGGCTCAGAAGCGAGCGCGTGAGCAGCGTATTGCGCGTGACCGTCAGCTCGGTGACGGCTTCTTCAACTAGGTTTCAAAAGGTGGTGTCTTCGCCCGTAAACCACGGTACGAGACTGGCTCGATTAGCCATTTTACTCTCGGGCAGGCACCATAGGTCAGTAGACAATTTAGAATTTCGCACAGATTACTCTAAGGAACGAGATGCTCTCACAGGAGATTTCCAAGCGCTGGATCGATTTCTTCGCTTCCCGCGGCCATACTGTGGTGCCTTCGGCATCGCTGATTTCGAACGAGCCCGGCGCTATGTTCACCATTGCCGGTATGGTGCCGTTCATTCCCTACTTCCTGGGCCGTGAGACCCCTCCGTTCTCCCGCGCGACCAGCGTGCAGAAGTGCATCCGCACCCTGGACATTGAAGAGGTCGGTAAGACTGCGCGTCACGGTACCTTCTTCCAGATGGCTGGTAACTTCTCCTTCGGTGATTACTTCAAGGAGAAGGCGATTCCTTTTGCTTACGAGCTGCTGACCTCTTCCGTTGAGGAGGGCGGCTACGGCCTGGACCCCGAGCGTCTGTGGGTCACCATTTATGAGGGTGACGATGAGGCGTTCGAGATTTGGACTAAGACCGTTGGTTTCCCCGCTGAGCGTATTCAGCGTATGGGCATGAAGGAAAACTACTGGTCCACCGGTCAGCCCGGCCCTGCAGGCCCCGACTCGGAGATTTTCTACGACCGTGGCCCCGCCTACGGTAAGGAAGGCGGCCCGGCGGCTGACGACGACCGTTACATTGAGATTTGGAACCTTGTGTTCATGCAGTACCAGCGTGGCGAGGGCATCGGCAAGGATGACTTCGAGATTCTGGGTGAGCTGCCGAAGAAGAACATCGATACCGGTCTGGGCGTTGAACGTATGGCAATGCTGCTGCAGGGTGTTGAGAACTTCTACGAGACTGACCAGGTCCGCCCCGTTCTGGACGCTGCTTCTAAGCTGTCCGGTAAGAAGTACCACGGCTCCGAGTCCCCCAAGGACGAGGGCTATGAGGACGACGTGCGTATGCGCGTGGTCGCGGACCACATCCGTTCCTCGCTGATGCTGATTGCTGACGGCGTGACCCCCTCCAACGAGGGTCGCGGCTACATTCTGCGCCGTCTGATGCGCCGCGCGATTCGTGCGATGCGTCTGCTGGGCGTGACTGAGCCCTGCTTGCCCGTGCTGTTCCCGGCTTCGCGTGATGCGATGAAGGGTGCTTTCCCGTACGTTGCTGACGACTTCGAGCGTATTTCCCGCATTGCGTACGCTGAGGAGAAGGCGTTCCTGCACACCATTGAGACCGGTACTGAGCGTCTGGAAGAGGCTGTCGCTGCCGCTAAGAAGGACGGCTCCAACGCTGTTTCTGGTGCTGAGGCGTTTGCTCTGCACGACACCTACGGCTTCCCGATTGACCTGACCCTGGAGATGGCTGCTGAGGCTGGCGTGAAGGTTGATGAGAAGGCTTTCCGTGAGCTGATGGCTGAGCAGCGTCACCGTGCGCAGGCTGACGCTAAGGCGAAGAAGGGTGCGTTCGCTGACCTGTCCGAGCTGCGTAAGCTCGTGGACGAGTGTGGCTCCATCTTCACCGGTTACACCGAGCTGCGTACTGAGACTAAGCTGCGCGCAATCCTGGTGGACGGCGTGTCGGTTCCCGCCGCTAAGGCTGGCGACAAGATTGAGGTTGTCCTGGATGAGACTCCGTTCTACGCGGAGGCTGGTGGCCAGGCAGCTGATACCGGTGTCATTACCGGCAATGGCTTCATCATTGACGTTCAGGACGTTCAGCAGCCCGTGAAGGGCCTGAGCGTTCACCGCGCCGTTGTGCGTGAGGGCGAGGTTCACGTCGGTGCCGATGTTGTGGCACAGGTTGACGTTCAGCGCCGCCGCGACGGTGAGAAGGCACACTCCGGTACCCACATCATTCACGCTGCCCTGCACCAGGTGCTCGGCAACGAGGCTACTCAGCGTGGCTCTTTCAACAAGGAAGGCTACCTGCGTTTCGACTTTGCGTGGAACGAGGGCCTGTCCGAGTCCGCTAAGCGTGAGGTTGAAGAGGTTGCTAACCTCGCGATCCGCGATAACCACGAGGTGATTACCCGTGAGATGCCGATTGCTGAGGCTAAGGCTCTGGGCGCTATGAGCCTCTTCGGCGAGAAGTACGGCGACGTGGTGCGTGTTGTTGAAATCGGCGGCGAGTTCTCCCGCGAGCTGTGCGGTGGTACCCACGTTGGTTCGTCCGCTGAGATTGGTTCGCTGACCCTGCTGACCGAGGGTTCTGTTGGCTCCGGTAACCGCCGTGTTGAGGCTTTGGTGGGTCTGGATTCCTTCAACCACCTGGCTGCTGAGCGTACCCTGGTGAACCAGCTGACCGGCCTGATGAAGGTTCAGTCTTCCGCTGATCTGCCGGAGAAGCTTAACCAGACTCTGGCTAAGCTGAAGGCTGCGGAGAAGGAGCTGGCTCAGCTGCGCCGCGAGAAGCTGCAGGCTGAGGCTGGCAAGCTGCTGGAGAACGCACAGACCATCGGTTCTGTTCGCGTTCTGGCGCATGACGCTGGCGAACTGGACGCTAACGGCGTTCGTGAGCTGGCTCTGGATCTGCGTTCGCGCTTCGGCTCCGAGGCCGCTGTTGTTGCCGTGGTGGGTGTGGCTAATGGCCGCCCCGTCATCCTGGTGGCAACCAACGAGGGTGCCCGTGAGGCTGGCGTGAAGGCTGGCGCTCTGGTCCGCGTCGCTGCCGGTGTTCTCGGCGGCGGTGGCGGCGGTAAGGACGACATCGCGCAGGGTGGTGGCCAGGACGCATCCAAGATTGGTGCTGCACTGGACGCTGTCCGCGACGCTATCGCACAGGATCAGGCCTAAACATGGCGGAATTCCAGCGCGGAGTGCGGATGGGTGTCGATGTGGGTAACGCCCGCGTCGGCACCGCCCTCAGCGACCCCGACGGTATTCTCGCCACCCCGCTCAAGACGCTACGCCGCGACGCGAAGAAGAACTCTGACCGCCGTGTTTTGCGTAAGCTGATTGAGGTGAACGAGGTGGTGGAGGTTTTCGTCGGGCTTCCGAAGACCATGCGTGGTGGGGATTCTCCCTCCACGGAAATGGCTCGGGAGTACGCTCAGGCTCTGCGCTCCGAGCTGGATGCCGAAGAGAAGACACACATTAACATTTGGCTGGTGGATGAGCGACTCACCACCGTGAGCGCTCACCGTGCACTGCACGAGGCTGGGGTTTCCAGCCGAGATTTCAAGACTATGGTTGACCAGGTGGCGGCTGTGAATATTTTGCAGTACAGCTTGGATGCCCTCAAGGCGGGGCAGTCCGTAGCCGGGTACAAGGTGAGCGATCCGGCCCACGAAGAAAACCGACCGTCCGAGTCAGAAGGGACCGCGGTTGGTGCCGTCAACGAAACGGAGAACCTTCAGTGACCGAACAGAATAAACACCCCGAAGAGAGCGGGCTCGACCTCTTTAGGCCCACGGCCGAGGACGAACGTAAGGGTATTACCGGCATTACGATGGAACAGGAAATCGTGTCGGTGGCTACGTTGCGTGCGCGTAAGCGCCGCCGCCGCGCCGTTTTGCTGAGCGCAATTTCCCTGTTTGTCGTGGCTCTGGTCATCATTTCTGGTGCCCTGATTACTCGCTACGACCCGTTCAAGAATCGTGACTACTCGGGTGGCGGTAACGGCACGACCGTGACGTTCACGATTCGTTCCGGCCAGTCCACCGCGCAGGTGGCTTCTGAGCTGGAAGAGGCTGGCATCATTGCTGATGCTGATAAGTTCCTTGAGATGTACACCAAGGAAAGCAAGGGTAAGTACTTGCAGCCTGGCACCTATGAACTGCAGCAGCACATGAGCAGCTCGAGCGCGATTAAGACCATTATTGAGGCGAATAGCAACGTACTGTACCTGGCGATTCCGCAGGGCAAGCGCATGAGTGAGACCATCGACCTGATTGTTTCTGGCTCCGATGGCGCGTTCACCCGCAAGCAGGTTGAGGACGCAGTCAGCAACTACACCCAGTACGGTGTGCCGAGCAACTTCCCCTCGATTGAGGGTTGGCTGCACCCGGGTGAGTACCGCTTCCCGAAGGACACCGACATCAAGAAGGTCATTCAGACCATGGTTGATAAGACCAAGGCTGACCTGAAGGAAGCCGGCGTGAGCGGCGACCAGAAGACCTTCGAGGTTCTGACCATCGCGTCTATCGTGGAGCTTGAGGCTCAGCCGAAGGACTACGTGGCGGTTGCAGGCATCATTGAGAATCGTCTGAACAACCCCGATGGTGAGACCTCGGGTCTGATCCAGTCGGATGCGACCGTAACCTACGGTCTGGGTATCCGCTCGTACCACCTGACTGAAGAGCAGAAGGCCGATAAGAACAATAAGTACAACACTTATGCGAATAAGGGTCTTCCGAAGGGTCCGATTGGTTCCCCGCAGCTGGCTTCGATTAAGGCTGCCGCGGCTCCCGAGAAGAACCCGTACTACTACTGGGTGACTGTGGACCTGGATTCCGGTGAGACTAAGTACTCCCGCACTTACGCTGAGCACCAGCGTTATGTTGAAGAGTACAACCAGTGGTGTTCTAATCACCCGAACCGTTGTAGCTAAGCTGCAGCTGATTGGTTCAGCCGGTAGCTACGATTCGGTAGCTTTGGACTGAAGGTTCCTTGCTGAGGCGGGTACCGCCTCCACGAGAGTGGGGGAGGTGCCCGCCTTTGCTGTACCCGAATACTGGGGTGCTCGGTTGTGCTTGGTTAGTGGGCTGTACCTGAATATTGGTTTGTCCCTTAAAATGGGTAGAGTGCGCCTATGAACTTGGGTTCGTGGCGTGCGTGTCCGCAAGCCCCAAACCCCAAACCCCAAGTGTTGAGAGCGTTCCCCAGCGTTGAGAGCGAAAGAGTATCTATCGATGAAGACTGAACCGTACCGTGAGGCCCCGTATCTTCGCCGCGCCTACGTGCTGGGGCACCCTATTGCGCATTCGCTGTCGCCTGCGCTGCATCGTGCCGCGTATGACTTTTTGGGTGAGCAGAATTTGGGTTATGATCGCCGCGATACTTTACCCGATGATTTGCCGGCGATTATGCACGGTGTGCGTCACCCGAAGGGTACGGAGGACGCCCCGTATATTGCGGGTTTGTCGGTGACGATGCCGTTGAAGACCGCGGTCATCAAGTATTGCGATAAGCTGAGTGAGACTGCCCGCGTGACCGGTGCGGTGAACACGGTGTATCCGCGCGGTGAGAAGGTGCTGGGCGATAACACGGACGTGATCGGCATTGTGAACGCGCTGCGCCACGCCGGTTTGGAGCCGCAGCCGCTTAAGGATTCTGCCGCGATTGTGGGTGGGGGAGCGACTGCTATTTCCGCCCTGACCGCACTGCATCAGCTGGGGTATTCTCGCGTGAGCGTGTACGCCCGTTCGCTGCATAAGCTCGGTAGCGTGCAGGAGGCGGCGGACCGCCTGGGCGTTCAGCTGGAGCAGGTTTCTCTGGCTGATTTGCCGCAGAACCTTGCGGAGCGCGGTCATCACCCGGTGATTTCTACGCTTCCGGCCCATGCGGCGGATGAGTGGGCGAGCCAGCTGAGCGGGCTGAAGGGCGCCTCCGCAACGCGCCAGCCGGTACTGCTCGATGTTGCGTATAACCCGTGGCCTTCGGTGCTGGCGAGCGCCTGGGAGGCTAACGGCGGCACGGTGGTTTCTGGCCTGGAGATGCTGCTGTATCAGGCGGTGGAGCAGGTGCTGCTGTTCACCGGCCGCACCCTGTCTGAGGGTGATCTGCTGGGCCTGGTGAATGCGATGTGCGCGGCGGTTAATCTTGCTCCTCGTGCTTCCGTTTCGTGAAAAAAGCGTGCTTTCACTCGCTCAGTAAACAGGCATTTTATACACTATTTATACACGTGAAGAATTATTATTCCTTCCTCCTGCGCTGCGGTGCGGGTGCGATGAAAAGAGGTTAACCTATGGCCCTGCGTTGGCTCACTGCCGGAGAATCCCACGGCGAGGCGCTCGTCGGCATTATTGAGGGCGTACCCGCCGGTGTGGAACTCACCAGCGACATGGTGCGTGACGCCCTGGCTCGTCGCCGCCTCGGCTACGGCCGCGGTGCCCGCATGAAGTTCGAGGAGGACCGCGTGCGCATCCTGGGCGGTGTGCGTCACGGCCTGACTCAGGGCGGCCCGGTCGCGATTGAGATTGCGAACACCGAGTGGCCCAAGTGGACTGACGTGATGAGCTCCGATCCGGTGGATCCGAAGCTGATTGAGGGTCGTGCGCGTAACGCTGCGCTGACCCGTCCGCGCCCCGGTCACGCCGATTTTACGGGTATGCAGAAGTACAACTTCTCTGAGGCTCGCCCGGTGCTGGAGCGCGCCTCCGCACGTGAGACTGCGACCCGCGTGGCTCTCGGCGTGGTTGCCGCCCAGATTTTGAAGGCTCTGGGTGTTGAGCTGGTTTCTCACACCGTGGCTGTGGGTGGCGTGCACGCTCCCGAGGGTGCCCCGGTGCCTTCGCCCCGCAACGTTGAGCAGCTGGACGCTGACCCGCTGCGCTGCTTCGATAAGGCTACCTCCGACGCGATGGTTCAGCGCGTGGATGAGGCGCACAAGGACGGCGAGACTCTCGGCGGTGTGGTTGAGGTGCTCGCGTACGGTATGCCTCCCGGACTGGGTTCGTACGTGCACTGGGACCGCCGCTTGGATGCGCGCCTTGCCGCAGCGCTGATGGGTATTCAGGCTATTAAGGGCGTTGAGGTTGGTGACGGTTTCGCGACCGCTGACCGCCCGGGCACTGCCGCTCACGACGAGATTTCCATTGGCGAAAACGGCGTAACCCGCGATACCAACCGTGCAGGTGGTATTGAGGGCGGCATGAGCATTGGCGATCTGCTGCGTGTGCGCGCGGCAATGAAGCCCATTGCGACCGTGCCGAAGGCCCTGAAGACCATTGATACTTCCACCGGTGAAGAGGCTCGCGCCCACCACCAGCGTTCGGACGTGTGTGCTGTTCCCGCCGCTGGCGTGGTGGCGGAGGCTATGGTCGCCCTGGTGCTCGCTGAGGCTGCACTGGAGAAGTTTGGCGGCGACTCGATTGGTGAGACTCGCCGCAACATGGATTCCTACCTGGACGCTATCCCGGCGTCTCTGGCGTGGGAGTCTAACGTGGCTGGTTGGGACGCGTAGTGCCCCTTCCGGCGGAGTCTGAGGGCCGCGGCGTGGAAGGTCGCGGTTCCGGGGAGGTTTCTGTGGAACAGGGTGTTCGCCCGGTCGCTTCGAGCCCCCTTGCGCGTATTGCTGCGGCAACGCAACGTGCGCGAGGGGGCGCTTCGCCGCGCCCGGAAACCGGCGCAGAATCCGGTGTATCTGCTGCGGCTGAGCAGAGTGTTGAGGCTGCGGGCGCTGGGGCTCGTGAGGCTGTTGCGCGTGAGGATTCTTCCCGCCCGGCTTCTCGCGTGCCCACCCCCGCTGATTTGATGCGTTCTGGCGCCCGCCCCCTGCCCGCCGCCGCTACGGCGAGCACGCAGGGTGTGCGCCTGTATGCCTCCTCGGTGTCTGAGGATGCCGACCCGGCGCTCGGCCTGGACGAGGACCTGCGCCTGAAGCTGCTCAGCGCCCTGCAGGGCATGGGCACCGCTGAAGAGGAATCCCGCAGGGAACTCGCGAAGGCGGAAGCACCCAAGCCGACTGTGCCTATGCCTGCACCTGCCAAGCCCGCAGCTCCAAAACCGGCCGCGCTGTCAGTAGTCGCTGCGCTCAAGCCGGCACCTGCACATCCTGTAGTTGCGCCCGCGGCTGAACCCGCCAAGCCGGTTCGTCCGACCCCGGCGCTGTTCGGCAAGGTTCAGGTTGCCGCACCCGCCGAACCTGCAGTACCGGCTGAACCTGCAACCCCGGCTGAATCTGTGGCACCCGCAGAGCTCACCGTCCCCGCAGAGCTTGCTGTCCCCGCAGAGGCGCTCGCAGAAGACGAGTCCGCCTGCGGCGCTCGCATCCACCCGCAGCAGGTGCGTGAAATGCACGAGAACTTCGCGGAACGCTCTCGCCCCATCGTGCTCATCGGCCCCATGGCGGCAGGTAAGACCTACATTGGTACGCACCTGGCGCGTTTCTACGGCTACGAGTTCCTCGACGCCGACCAGCTCATCGTGGAACGCTACGGTGAAGTCTCCGAAATCTTCGAGATTTTCGGTGAGGCGCATTTCCGCGAGCTCGAACGCAAAACCATCGAAGAGGTCCTCACCTCGCCCGTGTACCGCAACACGGTGTTCTCCCTGGGCGGTGGCGCGCCCATGACCGACTCGGTCGCGGAGCTACTCAAGGACGAATGCGTGGTGTACATCCTCGTTGATGCTGAGACCGTCACCCCGCGCATTACCGGCAACAAGACCCGCCCGCTGCTGCAGCCGAACCCGGTTGAGCGGTGGACCGAAATTTTTGAGCGCCGCCGCAGCCGATACGAAGAGCTGGCGCACTTCACCCTGGACGCACGAGGCGGCCGCCCCATCACCGAGATGACCGCCGAAATCCAGGCGTACGTGACCGCAACCCGCGCCTCCCGCGCGCAGCGCCCCCAAGCATAACCCCTCACCTGTGAAAGGACACATGATGAGCACTCAGCCCACCCCCACTTTCGGTGCCTCCGGCGCGGAAGATATCACCCGCGTCCCGGTGACCGGCAGCTCCCCGCGTGAGAACTATGAGGTTCTTATCGGCCACAACCTGCTCGGTAAAATCCCCGAAATTCTGGGCAACCGCACCAAGAAGGTGCTCGTGATTCACCCGCGTGCCCTGCGTTCCACCGGTGAGCTGGTCATGGAAGACCTGCGCACCATGGGCTACGAATCGTTTAGCGCCGAAATTCCGGACGCTGAGGAGGCGAAGCACTACCAGGTGGCGGCATTCTGCTGGCAGGTGCTCGGTCAGAACGACTTCACCCGCACCGACGCGATCATCTCCGTGGGTGGCGGCGCCATTACCGACGTTGCCGGCTTCGTGGCGGCAACCTGGCTGCGCGGCGTGCGCGTCATCCACATTCCGACCACCCTGCTCGGCATGGTGGACGCTGCCGTGGGCGGTAAGACCGGCATCAACACCGCCGAAGGTAAGAACCTGGTCGGCGCGTTCTGGCCGCCCGCAGCGGTGCTCTGCGAGATCGGTACCCTGCGCACCCTGCCCGAGCATGAGCTGCTGACCGGCATGGGTGAGGTCGTCAAGTGCGGCTTCATCGCAGACCCCGAAATTCTCGACCTGATCGAGGCGAACCCCAACGCCGTACGCGACTCGCAGTCCGCCGTGATGCGTGAACTCATTGAACGCAGCGTGCGCGTGAAGGCGGAGGTCGTCTCCGAGGATCTGCGCGAATCCGGCCGCCGCGAAATCCTGAACTACGGCCACACTCTCGCCCACGCTATCGAACGCAACGAGCGTTATCAGTGGCGTCACGGCGCGGCAGTGTCCGTCGGCATGGTCTACGCCGCCGAACTGGCGCTGGCAACCGGCCACGCCGACGAAGAACTCGTGGCACGTACCCGCCGCATCCTCGAATCCCTGGGCTTGCCCACCTCCTACAAGGCAGACGCATGGCCCCAGCTGCTTGAAGCGATGCGCCGCGACAAGAAGGCACGCGGCAACCTGCTGCGCTTCATCATTCTTGACGGTTTGGCTCGCCCGCGCGTCTACGAGGTGCCGGACGACTCGATTCTGTACATGACCTACCAGGAGATTATCTCCGAGTAGTTGTGAGTCCCGTATATTCACCGGATGCACTCGGCGCGTGTTTGCTAATACGCGCCAGCCGGGCGGGGTGCTACAGAAAAACTGTGGCGACCCTGCTAGGCAAATTCGTGCGCATCCTGTAGAATGTACGGGACATATTTTTGCTCATTGAAAACTTAGCGCCTCGCCGGTGTATCACTACGGCGTGAGCGTCGATGACACGAAGGAGAGCCCCATGGCATCCACTACCGATATTAAGAACGGCGCCGTCCTGAAGATTGACGGCAACCTCTGGTCCGTCGTAGAGTTCCAGCACGTTAAGCCCGGTAAGGGTGGCGCATTCGTCCGCACCAAGCTGCGCAACGTTACCTCCGGCAAGGTCGTCGACCGTACCTTCAACGCTGGCGCTAAGATCGAAACCGCAACCGTTGACCGCTCCGACTACCAGTACCTGTACCAGGACGGCGACGACTACGTCTTCATGGACATGAAGACCTACGACCAGATTAACGTTCCCGCAACCGTTGTCGGCGACGCAGCAAACTACATGCTCGAGTCCCAGACCGCAACCATCGCAATGCACGAGGGTAGCCCCCTGTACATCGAGCTGCCCGCATCCGTGGTCCTCGAAATCACCTACACTGAGCCCGGCCTGCAGGGTGACCGCTCCACCGGCGGCACCAAGCCCGCAACCGTTGAGACCGGCTACGAGATTCAGGTTCCCCTGTTCCTGGAGACCGGCACCAAGGTCAAGGTTGACACCCGCACCGGTGAGTACCTCGGTCGCGTGAACGACTAATGAATTCGCGTACGAAAGCCCGATTGCGCGCCCTCGAAGTGCTCTTCGAGGCGGATCAGCGCAACGAAGATTATATTGAGGTACTCCGCCGCCGCCGACTGTACACGGTAGCGCAGATTTCTGCTTACTCTGAGGAAATCATTCGTGGCGTCCGCGACCACGACGAAGAGATCCGTGAGTTTGTGGAGACTTACGCTCGTGACTGGTCCTTCGAGCGTATGCCCGCCGTGGACCGTGCCGTGTTGCGTATTGGCACTTGGGAGCTTCTGTACAATGACGAAGTTCCGGATGCTGTCGCAATTTCTGAGGCTGTCGGTCTGGCGCGTGTGCTGTCCACGAATGAATCTCCGAAGTTCGTGAACGGTCTGTTGGATAAGCTCCGTCAGGTGAAGCCGACCCTGCTCGCGTAAGACGTCCCGCCGCGGCTTGCTGGCTTGTAGCTGGTTGGTTCGCTGTTTGAGGATGCGCCCGCAGGGAGCGTACGTGAAACCCCCGCCGTGCTGTAGTTCGCTACAGGACGGCGGGGGTTTTCTGTGTCTAGGTTGCGTTTGTCGTGTGCTCGGGTCTGGGATGCTGATCCGGATGCGCTCGCTGGGTTCGGTGGTACCGGCTGAGATACGTCGGGAGGTGCACCGGAGCCCGTGGGTAGGGGTAACATTCGAGGCTTCACCTGACAACGCGGGCGGGGGAGTGCCCCCTCTGCGGCGCTGAGCG